>JAEURB010000445.1 GCA_016788435.1 Anaerolineae bacterium
CACGACGTTGAGCAGGCCGACCAAATCCATCACCCGCTTGTCCACACCGTTGATCTTGATGGACTTCCGCAGCCGTTGGCTGCCATCGGCGATGCGTTCGAGGACGAGCGCGATCTCGATGCGTGTGGCCGCGCGGCGCTCGGAACGGACATCGGCCGTCAGCCGGGCGAACGGGAGCGGTTCGTCTTCGGCGCGCCAATGGATGAGCTGTCGGTCGCTGGCGGTATGCGGCGAATGGGCGGTCGCCAGATAGTAGATCGCCTCCAGCAGGTTGGTCTTGCCCTGTGCGTTGGCCCCGACAATCAGGATCGGGTTGGCCGACGGCAGCGACAGTTCGAGGCGCGCGTAATTGCGGAAGTTGGTCAGCGAAAGGTGTTCGACATGCATGAAGATGATGACCGCTGGCAGGGGAAACTGCCACCGAGTCTAGCGCAAGTGAGGCGTGGCGTCACCCCAGCCCTGGCCTCCTCGCAGGGCTGTTGCAAAGTCAGGCAAGTAGCCCCAACAAGGTGGCTTTAGCCCCTTGCGTGAGGAGGCAACGGGCTGAAACCCGCTGTTGAGTTTTTCCTTTCCCGGTGACTTTGCAACAGCCCTGGGCCTCCTCGCCCGTATCTTGATGGGAGGACAGGTTTGGAATGGCAAGATGCAACCGGAACCGAATCATCTGTAGAGGCAGATTATTGTGATCAGGTCGAAGCCCCGCGCCCGCCCGCTTTGCGTCCATCTCGTCTACGATTTCTTCACCCAAATCAGGCGGGCCTGGTCCAGGATGAACGGTGTCAGCCTGCCGCGCGGAGCATCCGTTGTTCGCTAATCTGTTCGGTTGTTCAGAACATTCTCCTCTCAGCATATGTTCGCGAGTTTGAATCTATTCGGTTGTTCGCTGTTCCGGTGGGTGTTCGCCTCAATCAGTGTCGCGCACTTTCGATTCTGTCTCGTTGTCTCTATCTTTCTTCTCTCAAGTATCTGTCTCTCATTTTGATTCTGCCTCTTAGTCTCGTATTGTCACAGGTTCGCTAATTGCCCGGCGGCCTTCTCCACTCCACCCGTACCGGGCGAGCCGTAAAGACGGTATCTTTCAGTCCGTTCGCCTGTATGCCACTCATCAGGAGTCGCCGTGACGGTCCGTACTTCTGCTCCATCCCTCCTGCAGCGCCCGGCCATTCAATACCTCGTGGTGGCGGCGCTGGCGGCTGCGCTAGTGCTGGGGCTGGACGCCGTCACCAACTCGCTCGATATCAGCCGCTACGCCTGGGACTTCGTCCATTACATTGACATGGCGGAAAACGGCGTGAGCGGCAATCCGGGGCTGGTCGCGCCCTACGCCTACCGGCCGCTCCCGTCGCTGCTGGCGGGCGCGTTCGCCGATCTGACCGGGCGCACGGTCATCCCCGGTTTCCGGCTACTGGCCTGGGCGGGCGTGTGGGCCGAGCTGGTGCTGGCCTTCGCGCTGGCCCGGCAGTTCACGCGGCGCTTCTGGGGCGCGCTGGCGGTGATGCTGATCACCGGCGTCAGCACATTCAACGTCCGCTTCTACGTGTTCGACCCCTTCCGGCCCGACCCGCTGGCCTTCCCGCTGCTGCTGCTCGGCCTGATCGGGCTGATCCGGCGGCGCGGCAACCGCTGGTGGGACGCCGTGATCCTCGCTACGGCCATCGTTGGCGCGGGCATCCGCGAGTTCACCGTCATCCCGGCGATCCTGCTGGCCGTTCGCCTGCTGGCCGACGGCACACGCACGCGCCGCGCCGCCGGCTGGGCCGAACTTATCCTCGTCGTGCTGGTCATCGTATCGGCGCTCGTCCTGCCCCGGTCACTGGTGCAGGTCGTGCGCCACGACTCGTACCTCGACCGGATCGAAGGCGGGCTGTTCGGCGCGCTGACCGACTGGCGGCGCGACCTGAACATCGTCTTCGCGCTGCTGATCACACTGCTGCCGGTTTTCACGGCGCTCACACGGGCGCGGCTGCGCCGACTGTGGCTGGTGCTCGGCCCGCTGCGGCTGGAACTGGCCGTATACACGCTGATCGTCATCGGGCTGACGCTCATCGGCGGTTCCGACCTGCCGCGCTTCACCGCCTATCTGATCGGGCTGGTCATCATCGCGCTGGCCGCGTGGATTGAGGATGGACTGCGGCCCGTCGAAATCCTCTACGCGCTGGCCGCGACCGCCATCTTCCAGCGCACGCTTTCCCTCGTGCCGATGGAGAGCATCGAGGCGTATCAGGACTGGCACATCACGTTCTACCAAACGATCAACGCCTATACGCTGGCGCGGATGGGCGAATGGCTGCTGTGGGTGCTGGGCGGCGCAGGCCTGCGCTGGGCGATGGGAGGAAACCGGGGCGAACGGCTGTAGGAGCACGATGCATCATGGCCCTACGCCTGCCCCAGAACGGCGCGGTAGAAGGCGACAGTATGATCGGCGACGCCCTCGTGGCTGAATTCGTCCAGCGCCCGCTCCCGGCCGCGCGCCGCCAAATCATCATGCAGCCCCGGCTCGTCACGCAGGCGGCGCAGCGCATCGGTCAGGGCGGACACACCGCCTTCGGGCGTAATCAGCCCGGCGTCACTTATCACGCCCGGAATCGCGCCGCTGTTGGAACCCACAACCGGGACGCCGCTGGCCATCGCTTCGACCAGCACACGGCCGAATTGCTCCTTCCAGTTGGCGCGGGTGAGTGACGGCAGCACCAGCGCATCAATCGTGTGGTAGAGCGCGGGCATTTCGGCCGAAGGGACGTGCGCCAGAAATGTGACACGGCCGGTCATGCCCAGCCGCTCCGCCTGCGCTTCGAGCTCATCGCGCAGTGGGCCGCCGCCAACCAGGCACAGCCGCCACTCGCCTTCCAGCGCGGCGCAGGCTTCCAGCAGCACGCGCAGGCCCTTCTCCTCGACCAGCCGGCCGAAGTAGCCGATAGTGAACGGGCGCTCCGGGCGCGTGGCGGCGGGCTGGAACAAGCCGCCATCGGTGCCGAACTGCGGGATGATGGCCATCCGCCCCCAGTAGCCTTTCGCGCGCCAGACCTGCGCCGCGCTCTCCGTCCCCGCCATCAGCCCATCGAGGCGGCCAAGCGCCCAGCGTTCGCCCCAACTGAAGGGCGGCGGGTAGCGGCGGTTGAGGTTCTGCCAGCTAAAGGCGACCGTCTTCGCCTGGCAGCGGCGGGCGTGAAAGATGCCCTGCCAGGCCGCCAGGTTATACGGCTCCTCGTCCACGTGCACGAGTTCGGGCGCAAAGGCGCGCATCCGGGCGGCCAGCCCGCGATAGAAATGCAGGTGGAAATCACCGTTATTGGCGATGGGCAGCGTTTCCAGCGTGTAGCCCGCCGTGTAGCTGCGTTCAAGCGGGGTCTCGCCGCGTTCGTCCCGCCAGCCCGGCGGCGTAATGGCCAGCAGTTCAACGCCGCGCGCGGCCAGCAGTTCCAGCTTGCGCTGATACAGCCCGACGACCAGCGCTTTCGACACCATCAGCACACGCATAAACAGCCCCACATAACCAAGCGCTCAGGCATAACGGCATAAGGGAAGCATTCCGGCACCAGTGTACTGGATAGTCGCCGGGTCTCCACCAAACTGATGCAGACGCGGCTTCTGGCAAAGCGGGTGCGATAGCGTTAAAAGATCGGCGCGTTCGCAGCGAGAGACTATTTCAGGAAGAAGAGCCGCCCATGCGTGAGTTTCAGCCGAAAACGATCATTGAGCCGTTTCGCATCCGTTCGGTCGAGCCGATTCACTTCACGACGATGGAGGAACGCGAAGCGGCGCTCAAGGCGGCGGGCTACAACCCGTTCCTGCTGCGTGCCGAGAACGTGCTGATTGACCTGCTCACCGACAGCGGCACCGGCGCGATGTCGTCGCGCCAGTGGGCGGGCATGATCGCCAGTGACGAAAGCTACGCCGGCGCCAGCTCGTTCTACCGCTTCGAGAGCGCCATCCGCGACATCACGGGCTTCAAGCACGTCATCCCGGCGCATCAGGGCCGCGCCGCCGAACACATCCTGTTCACCACCATCGCCCAAGCGGGAGATGTTATCCCCAGCAACACGCACTTCGACACGACGCGCGCCCACGTTGAGCATACTGGCGCGGAAGCCCGTGACCTGGTCATCGCCGAGGGCCGCCAGCCGCAGTTGATTTTGCCGTTCAAGGGGAATATGGACGTGGCGGCGCTTGAAGCGACGATTGCCGAGGTGGGCCGCGAGCGCATCCCGGCCATCATGCTCACCGTCACTAATAATTCGGGCGGCGGCCAGCCGGTGAGTATGGCCAACGTGCGGGCCGTCAGCGCGGTCGCGCACAAGCACGGCATCCCGTTCTACATTGATTCCTGCCGCTTCGCTGAAAACGCCTGGTTCATCAAAACGCGCGAAGAAGGCTATGTGGATAAGTCGCCGACGGAGATCGCGCGCGAGATGTTCAGCTATGCCGACGGCTGCACGATGAGCGCCAAGAAGGATGGCATGGCGAATATCGGCGGCTTCCTCGCCGTCAACGACGACGCGCTGGCCGCCAACTGCCGCAATCTGGAGATCCTCACCGAGGGCTTCCCCACCTACGGCGGCATGGCCGGCTATGACCTCGAAGCCATCGCGCAAGGTCTGTACGAGGCGCTCGACCCGCATTATCTGCGCTACCGCATTCGCTCGATCGCCTATCTGGGCGACCGCCTGACCGCCGCAGGCGTGTCTATCGTCCAGCCCACCGGCGGCCATGCCGTCTACCTCGACGCGCGCGCCATGCTGCCGCACCTCACACCGCTGCAATATCCGGCCTGGTCGCTATGCAACGCACTATATCTGGTGGGCGGGGTGCGCGGGGTCGAAATCGGTACGGTGATGTTCGGCCGCCAGCCCGATGGCAGCGAGGCCCCGGCGGCGATGGATCTGGTGCGGCTGGCCTTCCCGCGCCGGACGTATACGCAAAGCCACGTGGACTATCTGGCGGAAGTCATCCTGGAGGTGTTCGCCCAGCGCAGTTCACTGCCGGGCTACCGCATCGTGCAGCAAGCACCCGTGCTGCGCCATTTCACCATTCAGATGGAGCCGCTTCCGGCCTAGCGCCGAACCCCCTACAACCTCACCCCCTAAACCCCCTCTCCGAACACAGGAGAGGGGGAGCAAACTGCGCTGCGAGTGTGATTCTCCTCTCAAGAATGACTGAGGAGGCGATAGTAATTTGGAGGCCGGGATTTCAGTCGCGCTGAGGGTTCAAAACCCTCAGCTAGCGAACTATTGGAAGTAGCTCATGATGTTTAGGTTGATAGCGTGGGTGACACGGTATGCTCGCGAGCGTATCCTACACAGGAGACGGGAGCTGCTTTCGCTGCCGCCAACGCTGATGGGGCGCGATTCATTAAGACACGGCCTCTTATGACCCCTTATATTTACACTTCTCACGACTTCTTACGCGAAATTCATGGTTACTTCCAGCTATGCTCTAGCTAGGCCGATTATCTCATTCAACGGCGCTGCGTAATCGCAATTATCCGGGAGGGAGTCATGTGGTCGAGTATGGAGGATTGGCTGCGAACTATTCAGCCAAGACTCAACGATCCACCAAGCGAAGAGGGGCAAGGTCTTGTCGAATATGCCATGATTCTCATTCTGGCAGTCGTCATGATCATTGTACTGCTGGTGCTGTTTGCGCCGTGGTTGAGTAACTCGTATCTCAACGTCATCAGTAATCTGTGATTTCCCCACGCCGTCACGACGTTCAAAGACCCTGCGGTTGAAGCCGCAGGGTCTTTCGTTTAGTATAAGGCCATCAATTTCCGTCTGCGACGCCTCAATTTTCGGGCGGGCAGGCCTTCAGGAGTGGTTCATGCATGTCGCGTAATAACTACGGGTCGCTCAACCGGCGCTCGGGAAGTGCCGCCTGGCAGTGGATTCTGATCGGGATCATCGTTGGCTTCGGCTGCTCGGCCGTCGTTCTGTTGGCCGGTCTGGCCTCGGGCGCATTCACCGTCGGCGGTCAAACCGTGGCCGACCTGCCCACCCAAACGCCCTTCATCGTCACCGCCACGTCTGGCCCGGAGACGGAAACCGCCACGGCGACGCAAGATCTGGCCACCGATGTCATTCTCAACGTGCAAGCGCCTACCGCCACGCCCACACTGAATCCGACGTTGCTGACACTGGAAGCGACCACCGCGCCCACGACGGCAGCATCCCCCACCGCGACAACTGGCGCGATCACGGTTGGCGGGCCGACGACGACCGGCGGCCGTTTCGACCGCGTGATGGCGATTGCCAGCCCGCTGGTGTCCATCCCCGGCGGCCAGTTCGCAATGGGCACCACCGTCGCCGAGATCACCAGCGCCGTCGCTGAATGCCAGCAGGGCTATGGTGGCCCGGCCGGCACCTGCCAGCTTTCCTACGGCGAAGACTCGGTGCCACAGCATAACGTCACCGTCAGCCCGTATCAGATGGAAACTTACGAAGTCAGCTACGAGCAGTACCTCACCTTCCTCAACAGCCTGGGCTCGGGCGCGCACCGCAATGGCTGCCTCGGCCAGCCGTGCATTCAAACGCGCGCCGAGTCTGAGACGAGCAATATCACCTTCGACAGCGCCAACTACAACGTCAATGCCGCAATCCTGAACCTGCCAGTGACCAACATCACCTGGTACGGCGCGATGGCCTACTGCCAGGCCATTGGCCGCCGCCTTCCGACCGAAGCGGAATGGGAACGCGCCGCGCGTGGCGATGACGGCCGTATTTTCCCGTGGGGCAACGAGTGGAATCCGGATAATGCCGCCGCCCGCCGCGCCACCGTCGTGGACAAGTCGGCCGTGAACGCCTTCGCCAACATCTCCAGCCCGTATGGCGCGATCAATCTGGCCGGCAACGTGGCCGAGTGGGTGAGCGACTGGTACGACCCGCGCTTCTACGGTACGACGAACGCGACCGTGCCCGATCCGCAAGGGCCAGCCACCGGCACGACCAAGGTCAACCGTGGCGGCTCGTGGGATACCGTGCCCTTCTTCCTGCGCGCGCCGCACCGCCGTGACTCCGACCCGCTGTCGCCCAGCGCCGAACTCGGCTTCCGCTGCGTGGCCGACGCCAACAGCGCCGCCGTCGCCACCCAGTCCGTCGGCCCGATTGGCGCGGGGCAAATCCCCGGCACGGTTGATCCGTCGGCGCTCGGCGTCATTCCCGGCGCGACCCCCGCCGCCAGCGATGAAGAGACGACGGCCAATCAGCTCAACAGCGCGCCGACGCTGCCGCCGCGACCAACCGCCACCACCGCACCGGCCGGCGCTGCGCCTACGCTGGCGCCCGGCGGCTGATTAGGCCCGCAAGCCACCATCTGCAATCGAAAGCGAGCGCCGGAGGAATGTTCTCCGGCGCTCGCGCTGTCGTTTTCAGAAGCCCGAACTTGCTTAGCTGTCCTTCCGCATAGCAATCACGCGCACCCCGGCCAGACGAAACGGGATCATCAGCAGGCGCTTGAGGCGCAGCGGCGCGGGCGTCTCGCCGTAAGCGATGATGCGGTAGCCGAAACGCTCGTAAAAGGGCTGCATTCGGCCGGCGCACAGCAGATACAACGGGCGTCCGGCCCGTGCTTCGAGCGCCCGTAGCAGCGCCGATGCCACTCCGCGCTGGCGATAATCGGCCGTGACGGCCAGGCTGCCGAGTTCCTCGCATGTTCGGTGCCGCCGGATCTGCCCGATGCCCACGACCGTATCACCCATTTCGGCGATCAGGAAGTTCGGCCAGCGCAGTTGGGTGGGATCGAGCCGTTCGGCGCGCACCATCCGCCGGATCAGCGCCTCGTCGGCCGCCGCTGCCGGGCGAATCGTCAGCCCCTCGATAGACGGGTCTGCGGCCAATCGTTATACTCCGTTCAAGTCATCCGCGACCTTCAAGGTCTGAATTGTGGACGAGAGCACGACAGCGTGCCAGCCACTTCGGCCCGCCAACAGGAATCTGCCGTGAAAGCAACGCAACTCACCGTCTTGTGGCTGCTCGTGCTGGCGCTGGCCGCCTGTACGACGCCGGGCGAAACCGCAGTCCCCACCGAGGCCGCCGCCGCTCCCACTGTTTCATTCGTCATCCCAACCGACGACGGGCTGGCGGGCGAGGAGATCGTGCCGCCGCTGCAACTACTGGATTTCACGCTGCCCGCCAGCACGGGCGAAGACCTGAGCCTGAGCGAAATCACCGGCCGGGGCAAGTGGACGATGCTCTACTTCGGCTACCTGCACTGCCCGGACTTCTGCCCGACCACGCTGGCCGAGTTCACGCGAACGCAGCAGATACTGGGCGACGCGGCGGAGAACGTGCAGCTCGTTTTCGTCAGCGTGGACGGCGAGCGCGACACGCCCGAACTAATCGCCGCCTACCTGGCCAACTTCAACCCCGCCTTCATCGGCCTGCAAGGGAATGATGAAACGCTGGACGCGATTGCGCCCGACTACGGTCTGGTCTACGAGCGTCGCACCGATACCGGCTCGGCGGCGGCCTATATCGTAGATCACACCACCCGCACCTACCTGATTGACCCACAGGGCCGCCTGCGTGTGAGTTTCAGCTATGACATCACGCCGGATGAGATTGCCCGCACCATTCAGGCGTATATGGCGACGGGCGCATGACGTTTCGCCTCGTTCTCCTGCTGCTCGCTCTCGTAGTTCTGGCCGCTTGCCAAAGCGCGCCCGCCGCTGTTCAGGATGCCAGGCCGGCCTTTCCGACGATGACGCCCGGCGTCGTGCAATCTGGCAATCTTGGCCCGCCGCCGGATGGAAACGCCGCGCAGGGCAGCCCTGCCACCATCATCGCCCAGGCCAATCCACCGACGCCGGCGCCTAATCTGGCGGCTTGCCCGCTGGGCGACCCCGCCGTGACGCTTGCCGCCGCGCCCACATCGGCGCAGGCTGTGGCCGATGCCATCAGCAGCTATCTCACAGCGGGCGGTTCGCTCAACGGGCTGGAAAGCGGCCTGCGCGACCGCTGGGGGCTGATCAACGCCAGCGAAGCGGGTGGCTTCGTTCGCAGCGACCTCGACCTGACCGGCGAAGGCTCACCCGAAGTCCTCGTCAGCCTGATCACGCCCGACGCCGGCGGCGCGCTGCTGATCTTCTCGTGTATGGATCGGCGCATCCTCACTCGCTACGCCGGGCTGCCAGATGACGGGCTGCGCGGCGAGCCACCCCGCCTGCTCAACACCAGCGATCTGAACGCCGACGGCCTGGCGGATCTGGTCTTCACGTCACGCGCCTGCGACGAGAACGACGACTGCCGCTATCGCACGCAAATGGTCACTTTCGACCGGGTGCGCGGGCGCTTTCGCAACCTGCTCGAAGGGGCGCTCTCATCCGCCGAACTGCCGCGCCTGGAGGATGTGGACGCCGACCGCGTGACCGAGCTGATCGTGCCGCAGACCGACGACGGAAACGCCGCCAGCGGCCCGCTGCGTACCGGCGAGATCGTGTATGACTGGAACGGCGCGATCTACGTGCGCTCGTTCACGAACGAAGACCCGCCGCGCTTCCGCGTGCAGGTGGCGCACGAGGCTGACGCTGCTTTCGCCGCCGGGGACTACGCCGCCGCCGCCCTGCTCTACCGCCAGACCGCCGACGACCCGGAGCTTGAGAACTGGCAGAACGACGACTCGGCCATCCTGCCCGCCTACGCGCTGTACCGGCTGCTGCTGCTCGACAGCTTCACCGACGACCCGCGCCTGGTCGAAACGCAGGCCCGCCTGCTTGGTGCGTATCCCGATTTGGCGGCCGCGCCGGTCTACGCCGAGATGGCTATGCGCTACTGGGCCACGCTGCAGGCGACCAACAATCTGCGTAGCGCCTGCGACGACGTGCGGGCTATAATGGCCGCGCGCCCCGAGGCGGTGGGCCTGCTCAATCGCTATGGAAGCCGCAGCCCCGTTTATACGGCCACGGCGCTGTGTCCGTTTTAGAAAAGAAGTTGAAAGTTCAAAGTTGAAAGCAGACATTCGGAGCCTGTTTGGAACTTAAGTCAATCAATTCCTTCGCTGTAGCGCCTATCTACGAGTTTTCATGCGAGGAACCAGTTTCATTTTCGCCTTTTTCAACTTTCAACTCGTAATTTCATATCCGAGGATCGAACATGCCGGAACTGCTCACCTACTTCCAAAGCCAGCGCGATCAGATGGTGGAGACGCTCACGAGACTGGTCGAGTTCGAGACTCCGACCAAAGACAAGGCGCTGGTGGATAAGCTCGGCCACTATCTCGAAGAGGAGTTCCGCGCACTGAACGCCAGCTCGGTCACGCGCTATCCGCTGGACGGGGCGGGTGATGTGCTGCTGGCGAAGTGGAACGAGAACGCGCCGGGCAAGCCGATCATGTTCCTCATCCACATTGACACGGTATGGCCGGAAGGCACGCTGGCCGAGCGGCCGGTGACGATTGACAGCGACGGCCGCCTGTTCGGACCGGGCGCGATTGATATGAAGGGCGGCATCACCGTCGTGCTGTCGGCGCTGCGTGGCCTGCAGGCACTGAATCAAATGCCGAACCGCCCAATCTGGGTACTGATGACGACTGACGAGGAGATCGGCAGCGTCTACTCGTCACCGATCATCAAGGAACTGTGCGTGCAAACCGGCCTCGTGCTGGTGATGGAACCGGCCACGATTGACGAGGCGCTCAAGACGCAGCGCAAGGGCGTCGCCACCTACCGCGTGGACATCGAGGGCCTGCCCTCGCACGCCGGCAACGCGCCGGAAAAAGGCATCAACGCCATCACCGAACTGGCGCAGCAGGTGCTGCAGATCAACAGCTTCAACGACCTGCGGCGCGGCGTGTCGGTGAGCGTAACGATGGTCGAAGGCGGCAGCGCCACCAACGTCATCCCGGCACACGTGACGGCCTACGTGGACACCCGCGCCATCACCAGCGAACAGTGGAACGAGACGGATGAGCAGATGAAGAGCCTGCTGCCGTTTGTACCGGGCGCGAAGGTGGCGGTCGAGCGCATCAACGGGCATATCCCGATGGAGCGCAACGATACCATGCAGCGCCAGTATGCCCAGTGCAAGCGCATCGGCGAGGCGCAGGGCCTGACTATGCGCGAAGACAGCAGTGGCGGCGGCAGCGACGGCAACACCGTGGCCAGCCTGGGCGTTCCGGTGCTGGATGGCCTCGGCCCGCAAGGTGACGGCCTGCACGCGCTGCACGAACACGTCGTGCTGGCCAGCCTGCCGCGCCGCAGCACGCTGATCGCCGCCATGCTCAAAGAGTGGGTGTGCGATTAAGGGAAGTTGAAAGTGACGAGTTGAAAGTTGAAAGTGGAGGGCGCAGGTTCCTCCACCGTCAACTTCATCACGGGAATATCAGAGCAGTTTCGACCAGCTTCCCACTCAGCGCAAGCGACTCGAATGCTGCGCCTGCCAGGAAGTTACCTGCACGCTGAAGGAGACCGTCACGCATTGTCCACACCTCGATGGCGTGCACGTCGAGATCAACGATCCAATACTCTGGCACGCCAAACCGTTCATAAATCGAGAACTTGGTCGAGCGATCATAGCGCGCAGTGGCTGGCGAAAGCACCTCGACGATGAGCTCGGGCGGCCCCTGCAGGCGTTCATTGATGAGCTGGCAGCGGCTGGAGCCGGACAGCCAGAACACATCCGGCTGAACGACAGTTTGCGCGTCGAGGCGAATGTCCACCGGCGCAAAGTACACGCCACCGCCGGGAATCAGTGACTGCAGCAGGTTGAACACATTGCGGACGGCCACCTGATGCTCGAACGTGGGTGCTGGACTCACGACAAGTTCTCCGTCGAGCAACTGCTCCGGAAGCATGGACTCTGGCCGGGAGTAGTATTCACCGGCGGTCATCGGCTTGAGCATGGGGCTAACCATCACAGGCACCTTCGCCTCTGTCATCGTACAGGCATTATAGCTCAAAGCGGATTCATCTCCTTCTACAAGCCAGCCATATCACGCTTCCTATTCGGCCATCCCCGGCGCGTTTCTTAGTTTCCCGTATAATGAAATACTGTAAGGCGATAAACGGACAGACCGGGGGTCGTCATGCCCGAATTCGCCGGGTCAGGCTTGCCATCGTTCACCCCGCGTGAGCGTGATGTGCTGCGCCTGATCGGTGACGACCTGTCGAACGCCGAAATCGCCGAGCGCCTCGTCGTCACCCCCCAGACCGTCAAGTGGTACATCAAGGAAATCTACAGCAAGCTCGGCGTTCACTCCCGCGACGAGGCGCTA
>JAEURB010000501.1 GCA_016788435.1 Anaerolineae bacterium
TCGCCCGCCGACGGCACCTGTTCACGTTCCGCTTCGATTTCCCAATCCAGTTTGATACTCATAGTTCCTCATCTGAAGCGGCCTGCCGGTCATCACCGGGAGTGATCAGGTCGCCGGCCCAGACCGGGCGCAGCACACCATGCCGGTCACGCAGGATCAGCGAACCATCGGGCGCGACATCGGTGGCGATTCCGCGCAGCACTTCGCCGCCGGTATGGACTTCCACCCACTCGCCGAGCATATTCAGGTACGAGTGCCAGGCGGCGGGCAGCGCATCGGTCGCCAGGCGCGCACGCCAGAAATCGAGCCGCGCGACGATGGACTGAAGAAGGCTGGCGCGGTCCAGCGGCCGGCCGAGGGCGGTTTCGAGGCTGGTGGCCGTTTGCTCGAAGGGCGTCCCGGAAAAATCCACCCGCACGTTGACGCCGATACCCAGCGCGACGCCCACTTTGTCCGTCCAGGCGGCTTCGGCCAGCACCCCGCAGACTTTGCGCCGGGAGATCTGCACGTCGTTCGGATACTTGACTCCCAGGCCGCACACGCCCAGCTCGCGCAGCGTTTCGGCCACGGCCAGCGCCCCCAGCATGGTTGAACGCACGGCCAGGTTACGCGGGGCGGTATAGACCATGGTGAACAGCAGGGCCGTTCCCGGCGGCGCGTACCAACTGCGCCCCAGCCGCCCTCGCCCCTCGGTTTGAACATCGGCGATGATCAACGCTCCATCGGGCGCACCCGCCTGCAGCCATTCAAGCCCGAGATTATTGGTACTTTCGATTCGTTCGAAGAATCGAAGCGGGCGCGAAGGAAAAACTTCCTGAAGCCGCGTGCCATGCAGATCGTTCATCAAGCCTTCTCTGGCGCGTTCCGGCCCAGCCCGGCTGGATTCTACCACACCGGCGCGGCCCGGTTTGGCACAGCCCGGCGGCCTCCTTATAATCCCCGTTAGGAGAGGGACAGTATGGAACACCTCTACGCGCCGTGGCGCATGGCGTACATTCGCGGGGAGAAAAGCGAAGACGGCGGCTGCGTCTTCTGCCAGGCCCCGGCGCACCCCGATGCCGAAGCGCTGATCGTGGTGCGCGGCGTGCATCAGTACGTCATCCTCAACCGTTATCCCTACAACAGCGGCCATCTGCTGGTTGTCCCCTACGCCCACGTCAGCACGCCGGAAGCGCTGACGCCGGACGCGCTGCTCGAAGGCGTCGAACTGACGAACCGGGCGCTGGCGGCGCTGCGAACCGTCTACCGCCCGCCAGCTTTCAATCTCGGCGCCAACATCGGCGCGGCGGCCGGGGCTGGAATCGCCGCCCACTATCACTTTCATATCGTGCCGCGCTGGCCAGGCGACGCCAATTTTATGACGGCGGTCGGCGAAACTCGCGTGCTGCCCGATATGCTCGATAACACCTGGCGAGAACTCCAATCGGCGTGGGCCGCGACTGATGACCCAGCCACCCATTCCAATAAGGACGAATGATGAGCCAAAAGACCGGTCTCGACCCCGTTATCCTCGGCAGCGCGCGCACGCCCACAGGCAGGTTTCTGGGCGGACTGAGCGGACTGAGCGCCGCCGAACTCGGCCAGATCGCCGTGCGCGCCGCCGTCGAGCGCAGCGGGGTCAACGCCGCCGAAATCGCCGAAATCATCCTCGGTAACGTCATTCAGGCCGGCGTCGGGCAGGCGCTTCCACGCCAGATTGGCATTGGCGCGGGCATCCCCGATTCGGTGGGGGGCTTCACTGTCAACAAGGTATGCGGAAGCAGCCTGAAGGCGGTCATGCTGGCCTCGAGTGCCATCAAGACCGGCGACGGCGAGCTGTATCTGGCGGGCGGCGCGGAGAGCATGAGCCGCGCCCCGTTCCTCGACCCCAGCCATCGCACCGGCACAAAGTACGGCCACACCCAACTGCTGGACTCGCTGCAAACCGATGGCCTGTGGTGCTCGATTTGCGACTGGGGCATGGGCAATGCCGCCGAGTTCATCGCCCGCCAGCTCGACATCAGCCGTGGGGAGATGGACGCCTTTGCCTTCCGCAGCCATCAGAACGCGCAGGCGGCGACTGTATCCGGCAAATTCGCGGCCGAAATCGCGCCTGTCACGATAAAGGGCAAGAAGGGGGACACGGTCATTACGGCCGACGAGCCGATCCGGCCAGATACGTCGCTGGAGGCCCTAGCCAAACTGCCCGCCGCCTTCGAGGCGGGAGGCAGTGTAACGGCCGGCAACGCACCAGGCATGAACGACGGCGCGGCGGCACTGCTCGTCAGCAGCCGCGCTTACGCCGAAATACGCGGTCATGCGCCGGTCGCGCGGATAGTGGGATACGCTCACGCCGCAATGGATCCCGCCTGGATCTTCTACGCGCCGGTCAAGGCTATCCCCCTGGCGCTGGCCCGCGCAGGCTGGACGATGGACGATGTGGACTTGTTCGAGATTAACGAGGCGTTCGCCGCGCAAACGCTGGCCGACGTGAAGGGCCTGGCCCGCGACGGCTACACGCTGCCGATGGAAAAGCTCAACGTGCACGGCGGCGCAATCGCCCTCGGCCACCCGCTGGGGGCGAGCGGCGCGCGCGTACTGATTACGCTGCTCGGCGCGCTGAAGGATCGCGGGCTGAAGCGCGGGCTGGCCACCCTGTGCCTCGGCGGCGGTGAGGGCGTGGCGCTGTGCGTGGAGATGGAGTAAGGAGCGCGCCTTACGGGCACGCCCCGGCGCGCACTTCCAGCGCGTAAGGCATCACCTCACTCGTCACTGGCGCGTACGGCGAAACCGCCAGCAGGACAGTCTGCGCCTCGTCATCCACGTCGAGCGTCCATGACGAGGCGGTGTCACCGATATCCGGCGCCCAGCGCCAGCGGTTCAGGTTCAGTATCTCGTTATCCTGGGTTCGCTGGACCGCCTGCAGCCAGGCCCGCTGCGGCAGGCGGTTGTCGGTGCGTACCCAGCCATCCGCCAGCCAGCCGCCATCATCGGCCTCAAAGCCGCTGGCATAGCCCACCGCATCGAGCCGGACGTTATCCACCGCCATACCCGGCTGATTGACGCCATCATCGGTGATGACCTCGAAGCGCACGAGGATCTCCTGCCCGGCGTAGGCATCGAGCGGAATGACCTCGTCCACCCAGCCGCCGCTTTGCGCGTTGTAGCCCGGCCCGAAAGCCGTGCCGTGCGGGTTCCAGTCCGTCGTGCGGCTGGTCGCCTGGGGCGTCCACGTCACGCCGCCGTCGGTGCTGACCATCACGTAGGCGAAGTCCCACGCTTCCTCCAACCAGTACCACAGGTCGAAGCGCAGTTCGGCCGCATCCACGCCGCGCAGGTCGAAGGCGCGTGTCAGGCTCAGGTCGGACTGATCGGCGCGGTTGCTGTACCAGAACTGGCCATCGTGTTCGTCCAGCGGCACGAGCGCGACTTCTGACGGGGCTTTAAGCGTCAGGCAGAAGGCGTCATATCCGGTCACGTTTGGCAGCAGCGCGTAGTTGGCCGCGTACTGGTGGGTCGTGCCTTCAAGCAGCGACGGCGGATCGTGCAGCTGAACCGAGGCCGCCGGTTGAATCCAGCCCGGCAGCAGCGTATAACCGAACTGCTTATCGTCAAACTGATTATCGAACAGGGCGTTGGCCAGCACCCAATCGGCAAAGAACTCGTCGAGCGGCGGGCCGCCGAGCGCTTCGAGGGTACGGGCGACGCCGTCCAGCGCGCGCGGCGACGAGTCCTCGCTCAGCATCCGCAGGCCCGCTGGCCCAAAGCGTTCAAAGAAGTAGGTCACAAAGGCCAGCGATGCGCCATAGTTGTAACCGCGCAGCACCGGGTCTTCGTTCCAGGCATTAAGCTGCGTATCCGGAAAAGCAAGGAAATCCGGTATCCAGTTCAACTCCTCGTCGAACAGATACAACTGCGTAAACTCAGCGAAGCCCTCGTTGATCCACAGCTCCTCGTTCGGCTGCAGATTGTCGCGGATCATGTGCTGAAACTCGTGGCTCATGATCGACTCGATGACCGCCGCGTCGTATCCATACAAAGCATCGGCGTTGAAAATGAACATTTCGTGGGCATTGCTGGTGGGTACGTAGGCCTGCGGAATAGTGTTGTCCGAGGCGAAGTAGGCGGCTGCCGTCGGCCCAACACCGCCGGCGAACAGCGCGTAAATGCGCGGATCCCCATCTACGCCGGGCTTGTCTTCACTGCCCCACAACTCACGCGCCAGCGGATACACGCGTTCGTCAAAACCGCGCGTCAGGTCGGCCAGTAGCGATTCGGGCACATCGGCCGCCTCATCCACCCACATATAGATATGCTCGCCCACCGCCGCCAGCCGCGCCGTGACGGTGAACGTTTCGTTGCTGTCGCTGTTCGTCACGGTGAATCCGGCCCGTTCGCCCACCTTGCGCGGCAAAGCCGGGGTTGGCGTACCCAGTAGCGGCGGCGCGCCCTGCAGCCGGATGGCGAGGTCTACCCGGTCACGGGGCGGCAGCGAGGCCGCTTCGAGCGCGGCGGCCGTCGGGAACGAAGCATCGTCGCCGGGCGCATCCTGCGCCAGCGCCGGCAGCGCCAGCAGCAGCGCAGCCACCGTCCAAACCCACGCTCGGTTTGCCGTCATTCCAGCACCTCCATACGGATACCCCGGTCGCCCAGCGCCAGCTTCATTTCCTGCCACTGATCGGCGCGCGCGATGACCGCCGTCGGCCCCAGCCGCGCGCCGAGAAAGCGGCGCAAGTCAGGGTCGTTGAAGATCTGGTCGAGTGTTCCTTCAGAGGTCGTGCGCAGCACCAGCGCCTGCTCCAGTGTAACCTCCGCCTTCGCGCCATGCTTCCATTCGTCCAGAAACTGGATGATCGCAGGAGGCAGTTGGCCGCCCGGCGCGTGGCGATCAAGGAACTTGCGGATCAGTTCGAGTGTGATCCCCTGCCCGGCCGCCCGTTCCAGCCCATCCGAATCAAGGCGATAGGCAAACGGTTCTTCATCAGCCAGCCAGGAGGTGAAGCGGGCGACCGTGTAGCGATCCATCCGTGAAGCCTTGCGCGTGACGATAATCACACCATCGGGCTGAATTTCGAGTGTTTCGGGCGCATCGGGCCGCGAAGGCCAGGCGGCGCTGCCCATGAAGGCCCGCCCATAGGCGTTGAAGCGGGCGGCGTCATCGGCCTGATCGGCCAGCCCCAGCCAGTGCAGCGGCCCGCCGATCAGGTATTCGAGCAATGCGCCCTCCACCTGATCCCAGTGTTCGATGCCATCCAGCACCATTCCGGCAGCGTCCTGAAGGTACCAGGACTTGAAGTCCCCGTTCGGGCGCTGGAAGTCAGCGTTGTCCTCGCGGACGATGCTGATGAAGTCCGACTGCGACCACCAGTCACCCGGCGGCACATGCGCGCGCAGCAGCTCCAGCATGGCAGCCCGGGCCGCCTTCGGGTCGTACTGGTGCAGACTGCCCGCACCGGCGTCAATCACCAGCCCCGGTGTATGCGCCATATCGAGAATCGCGCTTCCCCGCCACACCTCGGCCAACTGGCGCACCTGGTCCGGCCGGGACAGCGACAGCCAGCGCCGGGCTTCGGCCTGAACCGGTGCGATGCGTCCGCCATCTACCCCCACCAGACCGGCCGCGTAGGCCAGCGCCACCAGAAAACGCAGACGGTCACGGTCTGGAACCAGCAGAAACGGCTGCAGGCGCTGTACCACGTCGGCAGGCAGCAGCCCACCTTCGACCGGCGGCATTTCGATGCGCAGATAGGCCAGCAGCGTCGTCATGTCATCCACGACTGACGTATCAGCGCTGCGAACGTCGTCCAACTCGTCCTCGTCGAGCGGCTCCAGCGCTAGCGCGCCTTCCCGGCCCTGGGCATGCAGCGGTTCGTCTTCGAGGTGGTCGTAGGTCGTCTGGTTGATCGGCAGCAGCGGGGCCAGCGGAGAGGGGATAAAGAGGACGCTGCGCAGGCCGGTATCGGCATTCTCGCGGCGCAAGCCGATCAGGCCGCGATAATAGAGCGCTTCGGCCGCCCCCTTCGGGTGAGCCGCTGGGTTCAGGCGCGCCACTTCCTCGCTGCCCATCCGTCGGATCGAGCCGGCCACGCGCTCGAAATGAACCGCTGGCAGGCTGCGCGACGGCGTGTGATAGATCATCTGCATGGCCGATCGCTGGTCGTCACTGAGGCCACCCCACACTCGCGCCACGAGGGCGGGGTCTTCCATCGCAGCTGCCAGCGCCTTCAGGCGGTCATCGCGATCAGGGCTTTCTTCCGTGACTCCCCATACCCGAAGCAACCCCGGAATCAGCACCGGATCTGTTTCTTTCAGGATGGGCAGCATTCCCGCCATGGGTCCACCTGTTCGCCAATTTCGCCGTCTGTTCGGGCAGAATTATAGCAGACGGAAAATCTGTTCGATTTGACATAGAACTTGTGTTCGCTTACAATCGCAGGATAAGGGAACATCTGTGCGTTAC
>JAEURB010000007.1 GCA_016788435.1 Anaerolineae bacterium
CGGGCATCAGTGACCCCGGCGCGGAACTGATCGCCGAGGCGGTTGCGCGGCAGATTCGCGTTGAGCCGCTGCCCGGCCCGAGCGCCGTGCTGCCCGCGCTGGTGGCTTCCGGCCTGTCCACTGACGGCTTCCTGTTCGCCGGATTCCCGCCGCGCAAGACCAGCGCCCGCGCCGCCTTTCTGGCCGCCCTCGCCGCCGAGCCGCGCACGCTCATTTTTTACGAAAGTCCGAACCGCCTCACGGACCTGCTGGGCGCGGTGATTGAAACACTGGGCGACCGCCCGGCCTGCGTCGCGCGCGAACTGAGCAAGATACACGAGGAGTTCTTTCGCGGCAGCGCAGCGGACGCGCTGGCGCACTACACGGCCACAGCGCCGCGCGGCGAAATCGTGCTGGTGGTGGCCGGCGCGCCCGAACTGCCGCCCGAAGTGTGGGACGAAACCCGCGTGCTGGCCGCATTGCAAGCCCGCCTGGCTTCCGGCGAACCCCTCTCCGCCGCCGCCAAAGCTTTGGCCACCGAAACGGGCTGGGATAGAAGGGCGGTGTATCAGTTGGGGCTCGATACGAAGGGATAGGCGTTCGGATAGTTCGGCATGCGTGACACCCGCCCCGCGCTGTGGCACACTTGGGCCACTTTGATCCCCTGCCGTGCGCGGGCCAACCACACGAGGGACTACCGAGATGCCCCCGATCAAGATTAACCATATCGCCGTCGTCGTCGAGGATGTGCAGGCCGCGCTCGGCTTCTGGCACGAGGCGCTCGGCCTGCCGCTGCAGCACGTCGAACACAACGAGGGCGAGGCGGTGGATATCGCCTTTCTGCCGCTTGGCGATGGCGAAATCGAGCTGATCGCGCCGTTCACCAGCGACAGCGGCGTGGCGAAGTATCTGGCCAGGAAGGGCGCTGGCCTGCATCACCTGTGCGTGGATGTGGACGATATCGCGGCGGCGCTGGAACGGCTGAAAGCGCACGGTATCGAGCTCATTAACGAGGAGCCGCGCACAAGGCCGGACGGCACGCGCTATGCGTTCGTCCACCCGAAAAGCACCGGCGGCGTGCTGCTGGAACTGTACGAACGAGCGTGAAATCTTCCACCACAGAGGCACTCAGGGCACAGAGCGGGAACGAAAACCCTCTGCGTTCTCAGTGCCTCTGTGGTGAGAATCTTCCTCTTGCGCTGTAAGTATTCACCCCGCTGGCACGTCTGAAGATCACAACCTGTAGCTGACCGCACAACGCTGGAACTTGCCCTATGTCTACCGAAACCCTCACTCCGAATGCCGGACTGAGCCAGAGCGCCGTCCGTATTGACCTGCCGATCACGGGCATGACCTGCGCCGCCTGCCAGCGCAACGTCGAGCGCGCCCTCAAGCGCACCGGCGGCGTGCAGGAGGCCAGCGTTAATCTGGCGACCGAACACGCCACCGTCGTTATTGACCCCGCGCTGGTGCGCCGCGACCAACTGGTGAAAGCCGTCGAGAATGCCGGCTACGGCGTGCTCGATATTCAGGAGACCGGCGCGAAGGCGCAGGACGCCGAACGCGCCGCCCGCGCCGCCGAGATCCAGAAGCAGTGGCGGCTGATTCAGATCGGTTTACTCTTCACCGTGCCTCTGTTCGTGATCAGCATGGCGCGTGACGTGTATCTGGCGTCGCTGCCGGGTGGCCACGCCGCTATGACCGGTATGGCGTCAACCTCGCCATTCACCTTCCTCGGCTGGGCGGGCTGGGCTTTCGTCTTCTTCCTGCTGGCGACACCGGTGCAGTTCATCGTCGGCAAGCAGTACATGATCGGCGCGTACAAGTCTGTGCGCGGCGGCACGGCCAACATGGACGTACTGATCGCGCTCGGCTCGCTGGCCGCTTATCTGTACAGCGTGTTCGTGCTGGTCGCTATCGTCACGGGTTCGCTGCCGCCAACCACCCATGTCTACTTCGAGACATCGGCCGTGATCCTCGTCCTGATCACCTTCGGCAAGTGGCTGGAGGCGCGCGCCAAGGGCCATACCAGTGACGCCATTCGCAAGCTGATGACCCTCGCGCCGCCGACTGCTCTGCTGCTGCGCGGCGAGGAAGAGGTCGAAACGCCGGTGGATGACCTGGTCGCTGGTGACCACGTCGTGGTGCGCCCCGGCGGGCGCGTGCCGCTCGACGGCGTGGTGCTGTCTGGGCGTTCCTCGGTGGACGAATCGATGCTGACTGGCGAAAGCCTGCCCGTCAACAAGGAAGAAGGCAGCGGGGTCATCGGCGGCACGATCAACAAGTCTGGCCGGCTGGTCGTGCAGGTCACGCGTACCGGCGAAGACACGACGCTGGCGCAGATCATCAAGCTGGTCGAGCAGGCGCAAGGCTCGAAAGCGCCGATTCAGCGCGTCGCTGACCAGGTATCGGCGGTCTTCGTACCAGTCGTGCTGGTGCTGGCCGCCATCACGTTCATCGGCTGGCTGGCGCTCGGCAGCGTGGACTTCACGACGGCCATGATGAACGCCGTCACTGTGCTCGTCATCGCCTGCCCGTGCGCGCTTGGCCTGGCCACCCCAACGGCGATCATGGTCGGGACGGGGCGCGGAGCGGCAATGGGCGTGCTGTTCAAGAGCAGTGAGGCGCTCGAACAGGCGCACCGCATCAAGGCGATTGCGCTCGACAAGACCGGCACGATCACGAAGGGCGAACCGGCCGTCACCGATATTCTGCCTGCGCCCGGCTTCGAGGAAAGTGAACTGCTGCGGCTGGCGGCTTCGGCCGAACGCGGCAGCGAACACCCGCTGGCGGCGGCAGTGGTGCAGGCGGCCACCGAACGCGGTCTGGCGCTGGCGGCGCTGGCCGAGTTCAACAATGACGCTGGCATGGGCGTGACGGCGGAGATAGACGGACGCGTGGTGCGTGTGGGCAGCCGGCGTTACATGGCCGAACACGGCGTAGATACCACGGCGCTGGCGGCGTCCATCGAGGCGCTGGCCGCCAAGGCGCACACGGCCGTGCTGGTCGCGGTGGATGGGCAGCCCGCTGGCGCGCTCGGCATCGCCGATGCGGTCAAGCCTAGTTCGGCCGCGGCCGTCCGCGATTTGCAGTCGCTCGGCATTCAGGTCGCCATGATCACCGGCGACAACCCGC
>JAEURB010000001.1 GCA_016788435.1 Anaerolineae bacterium
GTCATGGTCGCGCTGCTGGCCCTGGTGCTGTGGGCAATTCGCCGCAGCAAGCAGCCGGACAAGGAAGCGGAAGAACAGGTGGAAGCCGTCATTCACAGTGGCGCGGGCGACTAACCCGCCACCTGCAAGGGAGCTTTGTCAACGAAGAGGGCGGCCAAGGTGGCCACCCTCTTCGATTCCAGCGAATGGATGGAATCTACCTGATTTCCCGTCTTTGACGAATCTCATTATGATGAATGAAGAGGCAGGCTGATGATACTGCCCGGCAAGGAGCCGACCATGCCCTTCGAGTTGCGCTACCCGGTCGAAAACCCGGTAATCACACAGTATTTCCTGCAGCGCCCGAACTTCTACAGCCGGTTCAATCTACCTGGCCACGAAGGAATTGACTTCGGGATGCCGGTCGGCACGCCCATCCTGGCCGCCGCCGATGGCGTCGTCGAGGCGGTTGAAAACGACCCGAACAAGCACGCCTATGGCAAGTACATCCGGCTTGGACACCTGACGCCTGATGGGAAGTTCACCACGCTTTATGGCCACCTCTCTGAAATCCAAGTCATCAAGGGGCAGGCCGTGAAGGCTGGCGACCGGATCGCGCTGTCAGGGAATACCGGCAATACAGATGGGCCGCACCTGCACCTGTCGCTGAAGAAACCTGGCGCGGCGGCCGCTGGACTCACGCGCTACGACGATCTGATCAACGGCCGGCAGAATGTCGTGATCAACGACGATTTCCTCGACCCGGCCTATTTCCTTGTGCCACCGCCGCCCATGCAATCCACGCGGCCGCGCGCGCCGATGCCATTCGCGCCGCTGTTCGCGCAGCCCGGCACGCCCGCCACACCAGCGGTCAATCCAGACGACGGGCAAGCCAAGCCAGCCACGACGCCTCAGCCAATTGGCGTCCGCGAAACCGTGCCGGCCGCCACGCCGGGCCAGCCAGCCGCGCCGGTTCAGCCGGTTCAGCCAGTAACACCCCCGGTGACAACTCAACCCACTGCGCCTACTGAGGCGGATGAGGCGGCCGAAGCGGGGCCAATCCAGCGGCCCGATCATCCGATGCGCGGGCTGCACGGTGAAGGGGCGGCCAACTGGATGCTGCAGAACGGCGTGCGCGGATGGGCGACCGAAACGATTTACGCGAACGGTGATCTCAACAAGTTTCGCCCCGTGGACTTCAGCGCGCACGAGGCAGCCGGAATCCGCGTTATCGTGCGGTGGAATCACTCGTACGCCAGCTCGGACGGCGGACAGGGTACTTTCCCGACGCGCGCCCGGCACGGCGAGTTCGTTAACTGGTGCGTCAAGAGCATTTTCACGAGCAAGGGGGTGTGGGGTCACATCATCGGCAACGAGCCGAACCGCGCCGCCGAACGCCCGAGCTTCGGGGAGCCGATCACGCCGGATGACATCGTGAACATCTACAACGCTATCTGGAACCGGCTGCCGCAGAATGTGCGCCTTTCGCCGCCGGCCATTGACCCGACCAACGTCGAGACAGCCGACCCGCGCCAGTACTTTCGCGCCATCGTTTCACGCCTCGCCGGGGCCGAGTTCTTCGCGCTGCACGCCTATTCCTACGGCAGCGATCAGGCGCCCGACAGCAGCGACCGCTTCAACCCGCCGCTGGCGTGGCAATTTCACTCGTTCCGCATGTTTGAGACGCTGGCGAATGACCTGTACTCACAGCCGGCGCTGATGAAGTTCCGCCGCCGTCCGCTGGTCATCACCGAAACGAACCCGCTCTACCTGCGCGGCTCCAACCTCACGCTTCCGGGGTGGGACGCCGACGCCCACGACTGGGTGGAGAAGATGTACGGCTACGTGCAGCGCTGGAATCAAACGCCCGGCGCACAGTATGTTCACGGCGTCTGCCTGTATCGCTTTGAAGGCGGGGCCGACCCCTGGCGCATTTTCGACAAGCCGGGCCTATTGAACGCGCTCAAGGCAAGTGGCGAGGTGGCGAGGTGAGGAGGAAAAAGTGCTGAGTGCTGAGTTGCGAACAGCGGGTTACGCCTGAGGGGAACTGAGGGAAGGAATGTCCGGTAATGCCCGAGGCTGAAGCCATCAGGCTAAGACTGCGCCCCGTGAACGGGGCTTTCAACAGGGGGCTTCAGCCTCAGGCGCGACAAAGCAATCCCCGCTGGTTTCTCCTCATCCTGTTCGATTTCATTTCACAACAGGCGCGAGTTGGAATGGTGTGGTAAATCGTGGGAGTGTGGGAACAATTCCCACTCAAACGCCCCGGCCCCTCGCCCTTGAATCAGCACCCAGCGTTGTCAACTCGATACTCGCTCCACGAGTATGCTCCCGGCCACGGCTGCACCGATCACGCGTTCGGCGTCTTTCACGCGAACGGTCAGCGGGCCGTCGAACGGGTCACGCGAGACGACCTCAACGCGCGCGCCGAGTTCAAATCCGCGCGAGACGATGTGATCAAGCATCAGCGCATCGTCGGTTGAGTAACGGCTGACGGTAGCTGGCGAAAGCACGGGAAGCTCGTTCAGGGGGGTGAGCTCGCGGTTGACTATCGTTCCGTCTTCGGCCGGAATTGGGTCACCATGCGGGTCGAGTTCGGGATTGCCGAGCCTGGCCGCAATCGCCTCGATGAAGCGGTTGGATACGGCGTGTTCGAGTTGTTCGGCCTCGTGATGGACTTCACCGAGGCTGTAGCCCAATTCGCGCAACAGGTACAACTCGATCAGCCGGTGACGGCGCACAATACGGAGAGCCAGCGCTTCGCCTTCCGGTGTAAGCACTACACCCTTGTACTTGCGATAATCCACGAGACCGGCCGCCACCATGCGGCGCGCCATATCCGTCACCGAAGGCGCCGAGATTTGCAGCTCATGGCTGAGCAGGTTGGTCGAGACGCGGGCATGATTCTGCTGCAGCCGGTAGACGGCTTTCACGAAGTCTTCGACCGAACGCGAGTGAGATAGAGTGTCTGTCATCCGGCCCGCCGTGGCTGGGTCACGCTTCAGCTAATTGTAACACACCCTCGCCCCACTGACGGGGAAATCGGGCCTGCGGTATACTGTGCGCAGGTCATCTGCGCACGGGAGTGCGACGTGCCGATTCTGAAAGAAGGCCAGCTCGAAGTCATCAGCTACAGCGCCGAGCAAACGCAGCGCCTGGGCGCACGACTCGGCACATTGCTGCAGCCCGGCGATCTGGTCTGTTTGTCGGGCGACCTCGGCGCGGGGAAAACGGTCTTTGCGGCCGGCATCGGCAAGGGATGGGGCGCGTCCACCCTGCTCACCAGCCCCACCTTCTCGCTCATTCATGTACACGAGCGTGAGGCCGACCAGCAGAAGCTGTATCACCTCGACTGTTACCGGCTGGAAGGCCCCGCCGACGCCGATAATATCGGGCTGGACGACGTGCTGATCGGGAATGGCCCGCTCGTCTTCGAATGGCCGGAACGCATCAAGGCCGCGCTGCCCGCCGAACGCCTGTGGATTGACCTGCGCGTGCTGGAAACGACGCGGCGTCTCTTCAACTTTCAGGCGGCCGGACCACGCGCCCTCGCCCTGCTCGAAGCCTTTCGCGGCAGCGCGAACGGGTGAAAGGAAGCGCACGCCGCAATGCTCCTCGCTATTGATACCGCCACTCAAATGCTGTCCATCGCCCTGCACGACGGGGCGGAAATCCATTACGAGCAAGTTTGGCGCACGTCCAACAACCACACTATCGAGCTGGCCCCAGCGGTCGAAGCCGCCATCGCCCGTTCGCCTGCAGTGCTGACTGCGCTGGCGGTCGCTATCGGGCCGGGCACATACTCCGGTTTGCGGGTGGGCGTATCGTTCGCCAAGGGACTGGCTCTCACGCTCGGTATTCCGCTGATCGGCATCACCACGCTCGATATTCTGGCTGCCGGCCAGCCGAACACGGCTGGCACGTTGATCGCGGTGGCCGGCGCAGGACGCAGCCGGATCATCGCCGGGGCCTACCAGCAGAAGGCGAAGCGCTGGAAGCCGCGCCATGCCGCCGAAACCACGACCTGGGCCGCGCTACTGGCGAGCCTCGATGGGACGACCCTCATCACCGGCGAGGTGGATGCTGACGGCCGCGCGCGCATCGAGGAAGCTCAGGCGGGCGGCGCGCAAGTCACGCTCGCGCCAGCGCCGCAGCGCCCACGCCGCGCTTCGTGGCTGGCCGAGGAAGCCTGGTCACGCATGCGGGAGGATACCGAACGGCTGATCGGCGAAGTCTACGATCCGGTCAGCGTTGCACCGGTTTATGCGCGCACCCGTGACCTGCCCTGAGTAATCGCCCCGATGCTCAGCCTGAGCCTGCGCTACATGACAGCACGGGATATTCCCGACGTGGTCGAGATTGACCGGCAGTCGTTCGACATGCCCTGGTCGGCCCGGTCATACGCCTTCGAAGTGGGCGAGTCGAATTACAGCCACATGATGGTACTGGAAACCCGTACCGAGCCTGAACGCAACCGATTCTCTCGCCTGTGGCCGCGCGGCGGGCAGGACAACGTGACCATCGCGCTCGGCGCATACGGCGGCCTGTGGTTCATCGGTGGGGAAGCACACATCAGCACGATAGCCAGCAACCCGCTGCAGCGCGGGCGTGGCTGGGGAGAAGTGGCGTTTGCCGCCATGATCCGCCGTTCGCTGACCTTGCGCGCCACCCACATCGTCCTCGAAGTGCGCGTCGGCAATACCATCGCGCAGAAGCTGTACGTGAAGTACGGTTTCGAAACGGTGGGGGTGAAGCCGCACTACTACAGTAACAACGCCGAGGATGCCTACGACATGCGGCTGGAGCTGGAGAGTAACCCAGCTTACGCGGGCCGTTTCGCCGAACGCTGGGCTGCCCTCAAAGACCGGCACCGCTTCACCGACAGTTACACCGAAGGCGCTCCGCCGCGCTTGTAAGGCAACGCTGCTCGCGTGCTATCGCATGACACCTCACGAAACGCACGAAAAGCCCCTCTCCACTGGGGAGAGGGGCTTGGAGTGAAGGCGACTATGGTGAGCTTCAGGTCAATGGAGCGTGGTATCAACCAGCGCACACGGGAAGGCACGGAAGAGCACGTCGTAGACCTTGCCCTCGAAGTCTGGCGCGCCGACAACCTGAAGTTCGCCGCTGGTCAGCTTGAACAACCGGATACCGGCCCCCTCCATAACGAGCGCATTAGCGGCGGAGGCATCTACCGCTGAAACGGCGTCTGGGCTGGCGGTGAAGGCCAGCGAGCCATGCCCGGCGCTGTCAATCGCCCATACTTCGACGCCGTTGGACGTGCAATACACCGCGTAGGGGGCGGCCAGATCGAACGCATTGATACGTCCGTCGTTGATTGCGCCGCCATCGTTGAGCCCGGCAATGGTGACATTACCGGGGCCGCTGATCGTCAGCACGTAGGAGCCGCCACCCTGGCCAAAACTGTCATCAAACGGAACTGCGTAGTAGGTCGCGCCGGCGGCCAGCGCGAATGAAACGCCGATCGGGTCGGAGTTATCACCGGAGAGGCAGGTCGGGAAGCCGGCGGCCGGATTGAACCCCGCCGAATGCAGATACAGGCTGAGGTTACCGCTGGCAATCGCCATGTTCAGCGTGTAGGTGCCTGATGTGTCCACACTGAAGGAATAGGCATGATACTGAACAGGACTGACTCCCTGCCCCGTGCAGTTGGGCGGTGAGATGAAGATGACCGGCATTTTCGGGCTGCCGCCCACGGGAAACGTGGCGGAAACCGACGCGCTGCCCGCCAGGGCCGGCAGCGCGCTGATGGTGAGCAGAGCGACCAGGACGAAGATGAGCAATAGATCGCGGTTGCGACGAACGAACATGATTTCTCCCGTTTACGAAACGAACCTTTCTGGCAACTTCTCTTATATTGGCTATTTCCGATTAGCGCAAGTTCCCGGTCCGTTCACACTCACGCGCAGTTCGGATCAGGCTCCGCGCAGCATCGAGTGACACGGGGTGGCGTCGAAGGGATCAAGGCCCACCGGGCTGCGCTATAATCATCTGTAATGGAGTTCGTTTGCCGCCTGATGAGGCCCGCCGTGACCCAACCCGACCTGCCCACCCTGATTCGCGCCGCCAGCGCCGCCGCCGAGCATGCCTATGTGCCATATTCACACTACAAGGTCGGCGCGGCGCTGGTGACGGTCAGCGGTGAAATCTTCACCGGCTGCAACGTCGAGAACGCCTCGTTTCCGGCCGCCATCTGCGCCGAGCGCACGGCGCTCGTCAAGGCTGTCAGCGAGGGCCACCGCGAGTTCAGCCAACTCGTCGTCGTCACCCGTGATGGCGGCGCGCCGTGCGGTGTGTGCCGCCAAATGCTGTTCGAGTTCGCGCCGGAACTACCTATCACGCTCGTCCGCCTCGACGGCGCAATCGTCCTTGAGTCGCAACTGAACGATCTGCTGCGCTACGGGTTCGGCCCGTCGAGCGTGCTGCCCAGCCTGTGATCGCCCGTGCCGCGCCCTGAGCGTGTTTATCGCACGCCGGCCATCATCCTGAAACGGCGCGACTTTGGCGAAGCCGACCGGATGCTGACTATCATCACGCCCCTGCACGGCAAGCAGGATGTGCTGGCTAAAGGCGCGCGCAAAATCACCAGCACCAAGATGGGCCACGTTGAACTGTTCACCCGCGTGGACCTGCTCATCAACGCCGGCCGCGATTTCGGCATCGTTTCGCAGGCCGAAATGACCGAGGCCTATCAGCCCCTGCGCGAAGACCTGACGCGTGGGGCATATGCTGCCTTCGCCGCCGAGATGCTCGACCGCTTCATCGAAGAGGGCGAGGAAGAACCGCGCGCCCTGTTCACGCTGTTTGACGAAACACTCAGCCGCATCGCCCACGAGCCGAATCCGCGCCTGGCGGTGATCTATTACGAGATGCGCCTGCTCGACCTGGCTGGTTTCCGCCCCGAAGTACAGGAATGCGTGATCGGCCACGAGGCAATTGAAGCGCAGGATCAGGTTTTCAGCTTCGTGGATGGCGGCGTCATCTGCCCGCAGCACGCGCCTGTACGCAGCGATGGCATCACGCCGCTGCCCCTGGCCACGCTCAAGCTGCTGCGCCATGTGCAGCGCAGCCGCTACGCCCAACTGCGCAATCTGGAGATTAGCGCGGGGCTGGCCGATGATGCCGATCGCGTGCTGCTCGGTTACATTACGTCCCTGCTCGAAAGGCGGCTGCAAAGCGTGGACTTCATCCGCCGCCTGCGTCAGTCCTGATACGCTGGAAGCGCCCCCAATGTCTGTCACGCTCGAACGATTCCTCTACGGCCCCACCCCCCAGCAGACGCCCGGTTACGGCGTATCACCTGGGTTATCGGTGCAGGAAGCGCTGCTCTGGCGCGGGCTGGCGTCGCTCGACCCGCTCGACAGCGGCGATGCGTATGGCCTGTTCACTGGCCCTTCCGATCAGTCTGCCTTCGTACGCGCCAGCCGACTGCCCGATGGCCAACCCATCTGGGAGTTTCTGCTCGTGCCGCACCGGATATTGGCGGCGTTGGGCGGTGATCTCCGGCCACTGGCTGCACTGGTAGAAGCGCCGCTCGCGCCGCTGCCCGTCGAGCCGAGGGTGAGTGCCGCCGAACTGCCCGAACCGGCCCCCTGGCCGCTTGAAGACCGGCAAGCCGCCGTGGAAATGTTCCTCGAAGCGCGCCAGGGCCAAATCGCGGATATGTGGTCGTTGCTCGGCATGGCGCTTCACGAGCGCGGGCTGATGATTCACGATGGCCCGGAAAGTG
>JAEURB010000011.1 GCA_016788435.1 Anaerolineae bacterium
GAGCGAATCCGTTTCGCCCAGCGCCCCGGCGATCTGTTCGAGGGCGTAGGCGGCTTCTTCGGCGTAGTCCTCGGGCGCAGAAACCAGCGGCCACCACCCGGCCAATTGATCGTAGAGTGCATGCATCAAACACCTCACCAGAACGGAAGATGTGTAGCGCTATGCACATAGATGCGCGCCCGTAGCGCCAGTGTGAAGCAGGCGGCCGATCGAATCGGGGTTCTTGACACGGGTCACAAATATCGCTACGCTCTTCAGCAATTGAACAGTAAATGACGTTGACCGGGACTAGTAGTCACGGAACGCCCTGGTTTCAGAGAGCCGCCGGAAGCTGTGAAGGTGGCCCAGTGCGCGTGATGAATGGACCCGCGAGTCGCGCGGTGAACGGCGGCGCAATCCGCCCAGTATCCAGCGCCGGGAGAGCGCACCCGTTATCAAGGCGCACGGTATCGGCGCGCAGGTGCGCCTGTATCGCACAATGAGTGGCCGCCTTGAGTGCGGTCATCAAGGTGGCACCACGGGAGATCCATCTCGTCCTTGAGGCGATGGGTCTTTTTTGTTGTCTGGAGGCGAACATGGCCGTAGCCACCGCTGGAACAAACATCAAACCGTCACGCGCGGAAGCGCTCACTCTGTTCGAAAAGGGAGACCTGCTGCCCGTTTATCGCACCCTGCTGGCAGACCTTGAAACGCCGGTCTCGGTGCTCTGGAAACTGCTGCAAACCGGCAGCCATGCCTTCATGCTGGAAAGCGTGGAAGGCGGTGAACAGGTCGGGCGTTACTCGTTCCTCGGCGTCAACCCCAAGGGGGTCGTCACCACCCGCAACGGGCAGGTGACGCGCACCCTGCACGGCGTAACCACCACCCGGCCGCTGCGCCCCGGCGAAGATCCCCTTCACGTCGTCGAAGCCGAGTTTGGCCGCGTCAACCCAATCAAGCTGGACGGATTGCCGCGTTTCATCGGCGGGGCGGTGGGCTGCCTCGCCTACGACGCCGTCCGCTACTTCGAACACCTGCCGGATACAGCGCGCGACGACCTCGAATTTCCTGACGTCGCCTTCATGCTGATTGATACACTGGTCATTTTCGACCACGCCAAGCATCAGGTGAGTGTGCTGGCCAACGCCCACAACACAGGCGACCCCGGCGCGGCCTACGACGACGCGGTGGCGCGGATCGAGGGATTGGTCAATGTGCTCACCGGGCCGCTTCCGCCGCTGGATGACGGCCCCCGGCTGCCCGCCGCCAGCGACGCACAGGTTGAACTGAACGTGGCCAGGGAACGCTATGAGGCCAATGTGCTGGCGGCCAAGGAGTACATCGCAGCCGGTGACGCCTTCCAAATCGTGCTGTCGCAGCCCTTCAGCCGCCGCACCAGCGCCTCGCCGTTCACCATCTATCGTGCGCTGCGCGGCTCGAACCCGTCACCCTACATGTTCTACCTGAAGTTCGGTGACGATTTCACGCTGATCGGCGCGTCTCCCGAAATGATGGTGCGCCTCGAAGATGGCATCGCCACCTCGCGCCCGATTGCCGGTTCGCGCCCACGCGGAGCAACCGAAATCGAGGATCAGCGGCTGGCTGATGAGCTGCTGGCCGACCCGAAAGAGCGCGCTGAACATATCATGCTGGTAGACCTCGGGCGCAATGACCTGGGCCGCGTGTGTGATTACGGCACGGTGCGCGTCAACCGCCTGATGTACATCGAGCGCTATTCGCAGATCATGCACATCGTCAGCAACGTCGAGGGCAAGCTGCGGGGCGGCATGAACGCCTTCGACCTGCTGCGGGCGACCTTCCCGGCCGGCACACTGAGCGGCGCGCCCAAGGTGCGGGCGATGGAGATCATCGAGGAACTCGAAGGCACGCGGCGCGGCCCATATGGCGGCGCGGTGGGTTACTTCAGCTTTGACGGCTCGATGGACACCTGCATCACCATCCGCGCGGCGCTGGTACGTGATGGCGTGATGACGGCGCAGGCGGGCGCGGGGCTAGTGGCCGACAGCGTGCCAGCTTCCGAGTTTCAGGAATCCGTCAACAAGGCCCGTTCCACACTGTTGGCGGTACAACGCGCGGAAGAGGGCCTGCGCTGAGCGCAAGGCGAGGGGGCAGCGAACGAACATGGTTAAACGGGTCGTATTCATTCGGGCGGGCGAAACGGACTGGAACCGCCTCGGGCGCTGGCAGGGCTGGGTGGCCTCGCCGCTTAACGCGCATGGGCAGCGGCAGGCGCACAAACTGGCGCAGTTCATCCGCAATCTCGGTTTGTCGGCGCTGTACAGCAGTGACCTTGTGCGCGCCCGCCAAACGGCCGAACTGCTGGACGAAGTGCTCGATTTCGCGGTGGTCTATGACGAACGGCTGCGCGAACGCAACGCCGGCGCATGGCAGGGGATGACGCTGCAGGAGATGCGTGACTGGTACCCCGATGAGTTCGCCGGGCTTACAGCCGACCCGGAGAACTTTCGCGTGGCCGGAGCCGAGAGCCGGGCCGATGTGCGGGCGCGGATGCGCGCCGCCTTCGATGCGGCGGTGGCGGCCGACGCCGGCGAAACCATCGCTATCGTCTCGCACACGACGGCCATCAAACTGCTGCTCGACCAGATCATTCCGGCAGCCGGTGTGTTTGACCTCGACTTTGGCAATACCAGTGTGACGACCATTCATGCCAGCCAGCAGGGCTGGGAAATCGTGGTCGCGCAGGACGTCTCGCATCTCGATGGCATGGAATCACAGGCCGTGCCGGAAGTGGAGGGGAACTCATGATCCTCGTGATTGATAACTACGACAGCTTCACCTACAACCTCGTCCAGTACTTCGGCGAGCTTGGCGCTGAGCTGTGCGTCATCCGCAACGACCAGATTGACCTGGCCGGTATTCGCGGGCTCGACCCGTCGCACATCGTCATCTCGCCGGGGCCGGGCACGCCCGACGATACCGGGGTGTCGCTCGAAGTCCTGCGCGAACTGGGGCCGACTACGCCGGTGATGGGCGTCTGCCTCGGCCATCAGGCCATCGGCCAGGTTTTCGGCGGGGTGGTCAAACGCGCGCCGCAGGTGATGCACGGCAAGACCAGCCTGATCTACCATCACGGCACAGGCATCTTCGCGGGGATGCCCGCGCCGTTCGAGGCCACCCGCTACCACAGCCTGATCGTCGAGGCGCACACCTTGCCGGAAGTGCTGGAGGTGACCGCCCGCACGATTGACGGCGAGATTATGGGCCTGCGCCACCGCGAATACCCGATCTATGGTGTGCAGTTCCACCCGGAAAGCATCCTGACGGCGCACGGCAAAGTGATGCTCCAGAACTTCCTCGATGTGCGCGTGCAGGAGGTGGCCTGATGCAACCCGAACCGGCGATGGATATTCAGCGCGCGATTGACCTCCTCAGCCGCTTCGGCCATTTGCAGCGCGATGAGGCGGAAGCTGTGATGCAGCAGATCATGACTGGCGGCGCGACGGACGCGCAGATCGCTGCCTATCTGATGG
>JAEURB010000003.1 GCA_016788435.1 Anaerolineae bacterium
CAATCTGACGCTGGCGATGACGAGCAAGTACGGCCTGTTCAAGAAGACCTTCGGCCCGTTCGCACCGGAAATCTATCGCCTGCCCTTCCCCTACGTTTACCGCCGTCCGTCATTCATGAGCGAGGAAGAATACATCGAGGAATGTATCCAGCGCCTTGACCATGCGTTGATCGCGCAGGTGGACCCTGAAGCGGTGGCGGCCATCGTCATCGAGCCGGTGCAGGGCGAAGGGGGCTTCATCGCCACGCCACCGCGCTTCCTGCAGCGTATCCGCGAAATCTGCACGCAGTATGGCATCGTGATGGTCGCTGACGAAGTGCAGTGCGGTTTTGGCCGCACCGGCCGCATGTTCGCCGTCGAGCATTACGGCATCGTGCCCGACCTGATCGTAACGGCTAAATCCATCGCCGCCGGCATGCCCCTCGCCGCCGTCAGCGGCCGGGCCGACATCATGGATGCGCCGCATGTGGGCGGGCTGGGCGGAACCTACAGCGGCAATCCACTGGCCTGTGCCGCCGCCATCGAGGCCATCGAGATGATCCGCGATCCGGCCTTTCTGGAGCGTGCGACCAGCGTGGGCGACCGGCTGCACGGCCACCTGCTGCGGATGGAAGACGAGAGCGAGATGATCGGCGACGTACGCGGCCTCGGCCCGATGCTGCTGGCCGAATTTGTGCTCGACCGCGAGACGAAAGTCCCGGCATCGGCCTACACCGTGCCTATCGTGCAGGAAGCGCTGAAACGCGGAGTCATCACCATGCGCGCCGGCCTGCACACCAACTGCCTGCGCTTCCTGCCGGCGCTCAACATCACCGACGATCAGCTCGATGAGGCGATGGAAGTCGTGAGCGAGGCGATTCGCGTGATCGAAGGCCGGATGCTGGCCGAAACGCGGGGCGTACTCGCCTAGTCCGGATAATTCCAGCGTGGGCCGCTTCGATTGAAGTGGCCCCCGCCGCCTGACCCTGAGTTTCGCTGCACGGGAGCAAATAACATGCCCGACCAAACGACCTGGATGCCCGTCGAAGGCGGCGCGACCGCTGGATTGACCGGAACTGAAGGCGGCGGCATCTGGAAGGACGAGGAGCACCCTGATGGCGCGCGGATCACGCTCGAACGCGATACGCTGCTCGGCGCGCCATTCGCTATCACATGTAACGTGTATGGCTGGCTGGTGAGCACCCGCTTCTTCGCCGACGAACCGACCGCCCTGCAGCAATACGCGGCGATGAAACTTGCGCTGGCCGAAATCGCAGCACTGGTAGTGGCCGAACGCAGCGACGAGGCCGCCGATGCAGTTGACCGCTTCGGCGAGCAATTCCCCTGAGCGGAACCTGTGCGAGATCAAGTGCCTGGTCGTTGCTCAGGCAAACGCATCCAAACCAATCACAAAGGCGCAGAGACGTGCCTCATGTGAAATAAGGCTGATGAAGGCAAGCAACGTGACAGGGAAGATCGGCTCGGGCAAATCATACGCACCGAACCCGACTTGTGGATCAAGCATAGCCAGAATGGGGGTTGGGGGGAAGATTCTTTCGAGCGCGCGTAAAAAACAAACGGGGGCCGCCCGTCAGGCAGCCCCCGTTTACTGAATATTGACGAGGTGCTATGCTTCACCCTCGGCCAACGGTTCAGACGCTTCGTGCGCGTTGGCGGCGGGCGGCGGTGACTCATATCCCAGCCGGTTGAGGGCATTTTGGGCGGCCTCGCGGATTTTCTCGCCGTCCTCCTCCGAGGCGCGCAGCAGCGCACTGATGGCGCGGCGGTCACCGAGTTTGCCCAGCGACTCGGCGGCGAACATGCGTGTTTGGAAGCCGGAAGCCGGTTCGTCCAGCGCCTCGATCAGAGGATCCACCGCGCGCGGGTCGCCGAGTTTGCCCAGCATGAGGGCGGCGCGGCCGCGCACGATCAGGTCTTCAGTAGGGTTACGCACTGTGAAGATCAGGACCCGCACGGCCTCGTCGCCGCCCATCATGCCAAGTTTCATGACGGCGGTGCGCCGGCGCTCCTTGTTCGAATCCCGCAGTTCCGACATTGCCTGCCTCAGGGCGGCCAGATCGGGCTCGGTCATCGCGTGTACTCCTTCGATTGCTGTGGACTGCTGACGAAAAGCCTGCCTTCATGTATGCGGCACACCCGGTCGGCCAGGGGGACGATTTCCGGATTGTGTGTCGCCATAACCAGCGTCTTTCCCGTGTCCCGAGTCAATTCTAGCAGAAGTTCAAGCACATGCTGGCCTGTCTCTTCGTCGAGGTTACCAGTCGGTTCGTCGGCAAGGATCAGATCTGGCCCGGTGGCGAGGGCGCGGGCGATGGCCACGCGCTGTTGTTCGCCGCCGCTCAGCTTGTCGGGAAACGTCGCTTCCCGGCCAGCCAAACCAACGCGGTGCAGCATCTCGCGCCCGCGTTCCTGTGCCTGTTTCGAACGGTCACCGCGCAGTTCTTCGGGCAGCATCACATTCTCCAGCACCGTCAGCGTTGGGATCAGGTTGAAGAACTGGAAGATGATGCCGGTATGGTCGCGCCGGAAGAGCGTTAACTGGCGGTCATTCAGCCGGGTGATGTCGGTGCCGTTGATGACAATCGAACCACCATCAGCCTGGTCAATACCGCCGATCAGGTTGAGCAGCGTGCTTTTGCCGCTGCCGCTGATGCCGAGCAGGACGAAGAACTCACCCTGATAGATATCCAGATCAACGGTGTCGAGGATTAGACGCGGTTGACCGGCTTCTTCATACGTTTTGCGCAGTGCCCGGATTTCGATAATTGCGGGCTGCGCGGGGAATGGCTGCGAGGCGTTCATTGAAATGTCCATGCCTGATTATACGCCAGGCTGGCCGGGTGCAGTTGCATAATCCACCTCAATTGAGCGCAGACAGACTGGGGCAAGCTGCACAATGGCCTATTACTCACGGTCGAGCGAGTCTTCCTCCTCAGCATAGGCCTCGCCGAATATGTGTCGCATGGCGGCGTCCATTTCCTCCGGGTGCAGTGCCACTGAGTAAAGGTGAAAGCCATCTTCGCTGTGTTCGCCCGCCAGAAACAAGTGTAGAGACAATTCGCCGTCTGGTAATTCGATGTTCAGCGTTTCGGGGAAGGAGACGAGGTGGTTCACGGGCATACCAGCGATGAACGCCGCGTTCACCCTTCCGAAGCGGTTGGAACGTTCGGCCAGTTCCACGTACACCCTCTGCGCCAAGGCATCCTCCAGCGGTTCCAGGCAGCGCCCCGCCAGTGACGACATCGCGACGTGCCTGTGGATGCCGGCCTCCGTGATGGTCATGCGCCGGTAGCCGGGCGATGAAAACTCAAGGACCTGGGTTAAGCGTTCATCGAGTGTCACATTCCGTCTCCATTCACAGCAGGCACTGCTTCAGCATGCGCGCGCTCATCTCGTTTGTGACGGCGTGTTTACGCGCTAAGCCCGGAAGGACGCTTGTTCGCCGCGAGTTTCGGGTTCACGGCGCCTGATTAGGCGAGCGCCGCCGCCACCTGCCGCGCGGCACTCTGGCCCGCCGCCATCTGTTCGTCCACGCGGCGCGCGCCGTAATCGCTGCCGCACAGGGTGACACGGGCGTGCAAGGCGGCGCGGACAGCTCGCAGCGCATCGTCGAATTCGGGCAGGCGGCTCGTGAGTGGGTCGGCCTCCGGCCAGTAGCGCGCCCATGCCGCCAGCGGTTCGGCCCGGCCGATGAGCGAGCACACCGCCCCAATCCAGTCCGTTTCGCTTTCGCCCGGCTGAACGCGCACCCCGGCCCGCACATAGACGCCGTCTTCTGGTACGCGCCCGGGCATAGTGAAGGCATGCAGGAACTTGAGGCGCGTTCCGCCGGCTTCGGGCAGCGCGGCGGGCATGCTGGCCTTGCGGTAGCCCAGCGACACCCGCGCCACCGGGTCGTAGCGGAAATCATCGAGCAACAGCGCCGCTTCCGGCGCCAGGTCGTAGAGCAGGTGGGCGGCAAAGCGGGCGGGGACTGCGGCGATCACGGCGCTGGCGGTCTTCAGTATCCCGTTCTCCAGGCACACCCCGAAGGCGTCGCCCATCGCTCCAACGCTGCTGGCGGCCATCCGCGTCAGCACCGTCCCCGTCAGCCGGGCAGTCATCGCATCCGTCAACTGCTGCGTACCGTGCTCAAGCCAGACCAGTTCGCCATCCCGGTAAGGCGCGAAATGGCGCACCGCATCGCGCAGGCCAAGAACGTCAAGCCACGGCCACTCATCATAGCGTTCGAGCAGCAATGGACCGCCGTCGAAGACGAAACCGCCCAACTGTTCGCTGGCAATCGCGCCACCCAGGCGCGGCTTGACCTCGATCAGCGTGTACGGCAGGCCAAGCGCCTGCAATTCAAGCGCGGCGCTGAGGCCCGTCAGCCCGCCGCCAAGTATCAGCACATGGGACATATGAAAAGTGCTGAGTACTGAGTACTGAGTACTGAGTTTTGAGACGGTGTTACCCGCTTTGACTCAGCACTCAGCACTGTCGACTCAGTAATCGTCCTTATGCTCCGTACTTGACGAAGCGCCTGGCGTGGCCGAGGGCAATCGGCATCAGGTCGGCGGCCGGGAACTGGCCGAGCGCGCCGGTCATGCACTCGCGTTCGCCAAAAGCGGTCGCGCGGTCCGGCATGGCCGTTTCTGGCGCGTGCAGCAGCAGCGGCACGGGGTGCCACGAGTGCGAACGCAGCCTGGCCGGCGTCGAGTGGTCGCCGGTGATGATCAGCACGTCCGGCTGGAGGCCGAGCAGCGTGGGCAGGGCGCGGTCCACTTCCTCGATCACCGCCACCTTGCCGTCGAAATTGCCGTCTTCGCCCCGGCTGTCAGTGTATTTGACATGGCAGAAAACGAAGTCGTAGTCGTTCCAGATTTGCGCGACCTTGTTGAACTCGTCCTGCACGGTGTCGTGCATATCGGTGTGGATGATGTCCATACCCACGAGCTGGCTAACGCCCTTGTACATCGGGTAAACGGCCACGCAGGCGGCCTTCAGCTTGTACACGTCGCTGTACTTGGGCAGGGCGGGGTCACTGGCGACGCCGCGCAGCGTGATGCCGTTGGCCGGTTCGTGGCCCTTCAACCGCTCGGTCGCGCCGGCGATCCACTGGTTGAGGATGGCAGCAGTGCGCTCACCGGCTGGTGATTTGGCGCGGGCGGGCAGCGGCGGAACGCCGGTCGCCTGCGGGTCGGTATCCAGCACGTCGTCGTTGAGGCCTGCACCGCGAATGACGATAGCGAAGCGGTAGCCTTCACCGGCCCTCACCTCGACGGTCGCGCCGTCCACCGGGATATTCTGGAGAAGGGCGATACGCTTTTCGCCTTCCTCGGTCGAGATGCGCCCGGCGCGGCGGTCCGTGATCAGGCCGTTCGCGTCGAGGGTGCAGAAGTTGCCACGCACGGCCACGTCGCCATCGCCCACGCGCAGGCCGATACCGAGCGCTTCGAGTACGCCGCGCCCGATGTCGTAGACGAGCGGATCGTAGCCGAACAGGCCGAGGTGAGCCGGGCCGCTGCCGGGGGCCACGCCGCGCGCCACCGGAATAGTCATGCCCAGGCTGCCGGTCTTGGCAATCGCGTTCATGTTCGGCGTATGGGCGGCTTCCAGTTCGGTCTTTCCGTCGGGTGTGAGGGGCAGTCCGCCCAACCCGTCCATCACCAGCAGGAGAATCTTGCCGCCTTCGTCAGTGGTCAGGCGGCGCGTCAGGTCGAAGTTCGCCATGGGAAAGCTCCCTCATCAGATTACATCAGCAGAACGGGACGATCATACCGTAAGTTGGGTTGTTATGCGTGGGGTAATTATCGGTAGGGCAGGGCTATCGCATCAAAATTGTGAACGGGCGTAAAGAGCACTTCCCACCACCAAAGCACCGGGGGTTTTCTCTCAGACTCGGTTCTAGCATTGTTTGCCATTTGATGGCGAAGCGTCTTCTTGCCATTGGCTCTCGGCTGAGTGAGTTTTGATGCGATAGCCCTGATCGGTAGGGGTAGCGACGATCTGGGGGATAGCTTCAAGTTGCCATTCACAACTACCTCACCCCCAATCCCCTCTCCAGAGCGTTTTCGAGTTGGGCGCTGTGGTTCATCTGGAGAGGGGGAGCAAAACCGGGCGGCGGCTAGTTCTCCCCCTTCCAGTTTGCGCACGGCGTTTCGGGTCGGGCCGGCATGGAGAGTGGGTTTAGGGGGTGAGGTTTTCTCGGCCACTTGAAGCGCCAACAGCGTGATTGTCGTCAGAGGGTGGTTCGTCTATTCGGAACGTGTGAGGCACAGTACCGCCTTCGAGCGCACCAGCAAAGCGGCCAGTATCGCTGCTTCCTCAGGAAGCGCGGCGCGAATAGTCAGGGTTATGGTCAGGTGTCGAGCGCGGGTTCAGCCCGCGCGGGCGCTACAGTTGGGCCAGCGGCCGGTGATGGTTCCCCGCTGCCGGGCGATGAGCAGACCGCGTGGCGGGCCGCTTGGCCGCCGGCGGCGGAACGGCTACCTGTTGAGGCTGCGGCTGCGCCACGGCGGCCGGGACGAAGTGCGGGTTTTCGCGGACGATCAACGCGGCGGCGTTGAACGACCGCGGATCGCTGATGTGTTCATACAGGATGCCGCGCGGCTTGAAGCCATTCTTGATCTGCACGCTCAGTGTCGGGTCCTGCAGCGTGCCCTGCCATACCTTCAGCACGTACTGCGCGACCGTCATCTTGCTGTGGTGTGCGCCATAACCAGGCATCAGCGCCCCGGCAAGCTCGCCGCGCAGGTTCATCTCGCGCACGAGCTGGCGGCGTGCTTCATACAGGCGGCGGCCAACGCGCATCCCCCGGTAATTCGGATGCACACTGACGTCCACGCCATACAGCCACTCGCCAGCCGGGTTATGGTTGGAAAGCCAGCCCTCGGCGATAGCCTCGACATACGTATGCTGAGTGTGTTCGAAGTCGAAATTGGTGCGGAAGGTGGTCGTCGCGCCGACTGGCTCGCTGCCGCCTTCATGGTGCGCGATGGCTACAAACTGGCCTTCGGGGAAAAGTTGCAGGTGACTGAGGTATTTCTCGCGCGTGAAAAGCTCGTCTTCCGCCAGCGTGGGGAATACGACGCGCTGCAGGCGCGCTAGTGCAGGCACGTGCTCCGGCCGGGTTCGTTCGACCGTGATGTGCGCGTGAGCGGGTTGGTTCCGCGTTTCGACGGGTATCATGGTGCACCAC
>JAEURB010000022.1 GCA_016788435.1 Anaerolineae bacterium
GCTCCTGCTTGATGAAACCTACTATGTGGTCGAGGAATCGGGCGTCATGCTCGGCTGTGGTGGCTGGAGCAAGCGGAAAACGCTCTACGGTGGCGACCAGCATAAGACCGATCCGGAAGACAGCCTGCTCGACCCAGCCGCTGATGCAGCCCGCATTCGTGCCTTCTTCGTGCATCCCGATTGGGCGCGGCGGGGTGTCGGCAGCCTGCTGATGCAAACCTGCGAAGACGCCGCCCGTCGCGCTGGCTTCCACAAAATGGAACTGATGGCGACGCTGACCGGCGAATACCTCTACGCCCGCTTTGGCTTTGTGGCCGTTGAAGAGGTGGAGGTCACGCTGCCCGATGGCGAGTTGATGAAGGTGCGGCGTATGGCGCGCGCCATCGCGCCAGAGGCAAGTTAACCGGGGGGCGGTAGATCTGGCAGCGGCAGGGTTCTGTGTTTGAACCGCAACCGCTCGCCCAACCCCTCTTCGCACGCAGAGGAAGAGCATTCATGGCGCGACCGTTCTCCCCTCTCCGCACGCGGAGGGGGGACGGGGGTGAGGTTACATGAAAGTGGAAACTCTACCCCACACGAAAAACCTGCCTCTGCAAGGGGCGGTAGCTTGAAGGGGAAAGCCAGCAGGCCGGACATTCGTCCGGCCTGCTGCATATTACGATACTGCGCGGTGTAGCGGGTAGCGCTTACGACGGGCGGATGTAGCTCGCTACTGCGTCTGCGCCACCGAGCGCCTCGATGCTGTCGTACAGCACCTGAAGCGTGTACAGCGGATTATGAACGTATGCGCCGGGGTCCTTCTGGACGTACTGGAAGTTGTAGGCCGTCCGCAGCAGATTGGGCGTCCACGATGTGTACGCGTTGCCGAAGGTGAGCTCGTCTGCGTCCGCCACGCCGTCCCCGTTGGTATCCACGAAGAAGTACGGGTAAGCGTGCGAGTCGTAGACGATGCCGGTGCCGATTACCGTCGCGGCGTAGTTCTGAATCTGCGCAAACAGGTCGTCCAGCAGCGACTGGATTTCGTCGCGCATCGGCTCTTCCGCGTCACCGTTGCCGTTGAAGTCAACCTGCTCGTTCTGCGGGTCATCGCTGACGCGCAGCAGGCGAACATCTTCGACCGATTCCACATCTTCGTGGCAGTCGGTGCAGGTGTTGAGGTCGAGTTCCTGGCGGTGTGAGTCGTGGCAGTCGCTGCAGGTCGCCACTTCGTCTTCAACGTGAACGTTGCGGCCCACGTATTCGCGGTCGGCGAACTGATAAGCGCCCTGAGTTTCGCCGCCGAACAGCGTTGCACCGGCTGCGAAGTAGTGCACGTTCCTGAAGCCCAGGTTCTCGCCCACTTCGTCGTCACCCAGGCTGCCAATGGCGCGATTGACGCTCACCGTCGACTCGCGGCCCTGATGGCAGGCGAGGCACAGATTGTCTTCGACAGCTTCACCGAAGCTGGCCTTGACGCCGCTGGGGAACGTCACCGTGTCCACTTCGTAGGTCGTGAACTCAACCAGGTCGTCGTGGCAAGTGCTGCAAGCCAGCGCCGATGACGGCTCGACGGCGATGTTGGCATTATTCGCCAGCCAGGTCGGCAGTCCTTCAGCGCTGTGGCAGCGGGCGCAGGTACCGGGCACTTCGCCGTCCTCATCCCAATGGCGGAACGCTTCGGCGGTGCTGTCGAAATGGCCCGACGGGTTGCGCTGCGCGAACTCCATGTCCACCGGCTCGCTCAGATTGGCATTCAGATTCTGAATCGAGTCGTACAGCAGGCCGATGTAGTAGGGCGCGTTGTGCGCGAATGCGCCGGGATCCTTGACCGACATCTGGTAGTTGTAGGCGGCGGTCAGGAGATTGCCTGTCCACGCGTTGTAGGCGTTCGGGTAAATCGCTTCACCCTCGGTGACTTCGCCATCCGCATTGGTGTCAACGAAGAAGTACGGATACGAATGGGCGTCGTAGATGATGGGCGTGCCGGCCACTTCGGCGGCATATGCCTGAATGGCGGCGTAGAGCAGTTCCTGCAGGCCCTCGATCTCGTAGAAGATACCTTCGAAATCGTCACCGTCGCCGTCAAAGTCCACCAGCGAGCCATTCATACGAATGTCGCGCAGGTCTTCAGGCGTCTCAACGTCTTCATGGCAGGTCGTGCAGGTGTCCAGCTTGATTTCCAGCGTGTGCGGGCTGTGGCACGACGCGCAGGTATCCACGCCTTCAACATGCTCGAACTTCACTGGATAGCTGAGGCCCTCGAACTCATAACCACCCTGCACCCGCGTGCCATAAAGCCCGGCCGCGGCGGGATAGTAGTGAATGTTGACGAAGCGGAGTTCAGGCGCGACCGCGTTCATATCGGCCAGCGCGCCGTTCTCTTCGAGCGCCGCGTTCACATCCGGGGTGGAGCTTTGGCCCTGATGGCAAACCATGCAGCGTGCCGAGCTGTTCTCGACGTCAATCACGGCGCCAGACGGGAACGTGACCGAAGACAACTGAGCCGCGGCCTGGTTGTGGCAGGCGTCGCAGGTCACGGTCGTACCAGTCGGGATCGCCTCGTTGTTGATGACGCCAACTTCGCTGCCGTCACCGCCGAGGTAGTCAATATAGCCCGGTGTCGAGTGACACCGCGCGCAATCCGCTTCCACCACGCCGTCTTCATTCCAGTGATTGAACGCTTCGGCTTCGGTGTCGGCGTGACCGCTGGTTAGCCAGGCATTGTAGTAATCCGCCAGATAGGGCGGGTTCTCAATGACCGGCTGTGCCTCGGTCGCTGTGTCCTGCGCAAGTGCAACATTTGTACCGATGAGCGTGAACCCTGCTGCCACCAACAGGATGCCCGCTATGGCGAACCAGAAGTATGTTTTCATTGTCCCCTCCTTCGCCCAGGCCCAATACATTTTGTTCTATCGGACGCGGCGGCGAGTCGAACGGGTCAGGCTTGCTTCGCTGCGTGCCGGTGTGGCCGAATTGGGAGCGACCGAGCGGCATCCACACGCCTAACGCCAGCGGGATCGCCTCCTGATGCTCATTGTCGCATTGGGCGCTGGTGGCGTAATCATCCTGCAGAGTGATTTTTCCTCATCCGCCGGGATGAACCTTGCAGGAAATCTTAAGCAGTCGGGGATGAGAGGAAATTGGCCAGCTAGCTGCTGCTGCCCAGGACGTTTATCGCGCTGCCGGCAATCGCGGTGATCGTGATCAGGGAGATACTCGCCTGCAGCATCATCAGTCCTTTGGCGCGCCGCGTCAGAGGCAGCGTGTCGGTGGGGCTGAAGGCGAAGCTGCTCGTAAAGGCCAGAAACAGGTAATCCGTGTAGCGGGGCTGCCAGCCCTCATAGTGTGGCAGGTCGCCACCGCGCTGCGGGAACAGGAAGTCCCACGGCTCGTCGTCGCGCCGGCTTTCGTTTACGCCCGGAGGATCAATGATCCAGTACCAGATCGAAAAGATCAGGATATTCGTTCCGGCCATCAGCACCACATCCACGATCAGCGACTCAGCACCCTGGGATGTGACGCCGAACAGGATATCTACCAGCGCAACCATATTGACGAACAGGGCGAACGTGTAGATGCCATTCAGAACGACAATCAGCCGGAACAACGAACGCCGCCGGTTCATTAGCCATAGGACGGCCACTGCCGCGACCAGACTCGCGCGCCCAACCGTCCACAGGCTGGAGATGAGAACCAGAGATTCGGATTGAACAGCCGCGCCCAGCCGCCCGAACGCGATGCTGATCGACAGGCTGGCCTGAAACACCATGATGACGCCCATTACGAGCACGACCATCGAAAGAGAAAACGAACGGCGTCGAACGAATTCGATCATTCATCCTGCTCCCCGCTGCCGGATCATTCCAAGTCGGTGAAGCGCACCAGAAGTATAGCGGTCACGCTTGCGGCAGGTGAGGTTGTCATCCTGAGCCTGAGCCAAACCCGCCATGAGCAAAAGCAGCACAATAACGAGCAGGGCGAACGCGCGATATTTCGCGATCTCGATTCCTCCCGGTGACGCAAGGCGATAGGCGGATTGTAGTACGATCTTTCGCCGCGCGAAATGTGACCCCCTCAGGGAATGCCGCTGTTCGCGGCACACAGCCTGCACCCGTCCGATTCCCTTCGTCAGCCACC
>JAEURB010000099.1 GCA_016788435.1 Anaerolineae bacterium
GTAACCTTCAACAAGTGTGAAGCAAGTCCCCGCCAGCTAGCGTACCGGTTGCGTACACCGCCGTCAACTCGTGGTGCATTACCATAAGCGAGTACAATCGCCGGGTTTCTCGCCACCTGAACAGGATTGCCCCATGCGAAATCGTGCTGTCCTGCTCGTAATCACGCTCGCCCTGCTGCTGTTCCTGGCTGGTTCGCTGGCTGCCCAGGAGGCCACGCCTGAGGCGGCGCCCGAGCCGGTACCTGCCGGGCCGCTGCTGGTGGGCGTGCGGGTCGTGCCACCCTTCATCATGTCTGGGGCCGGTGGTTTCCGGGGCTTCAGCGTGGACTTATGGCGCGAGATTGCCGGGCGGCTCGGCCTGGAGTACACCTTCGCCGAATGGCCGAACGTTCGCGCCCTGCTCGAAGCGGTGCAGGGCGGTGAGGCCGATGTGGGTATCGCCGCCATCAGCATCACCGAACAACGCGAGGAAGCGCTCGACTTCTCGGTGCCTATGTTCCGCGCCGGCCTGCAAATCCTCGCGCCCGTCACCGCCAGTCTGTCGGTCGTGGACACGATTGCCAGCCTGCTGCGGCCGAGCATCCTGCAGTTCATCCTGTTCGCGGCCGCCTTCGTGATCGGCGTCGCCTTGCTGATCTGGCTGGTCGAACGTTTGCTGGCCCGCCGCCAAATGCGCCAGCCGCCCGGCCTCGGCGAAACGCTGTTTGATACCGCAGCCTCGTTCCTGCAGGAAGACCGGGTAGGCGAACGCGGCCGCTCACGCTGGGGGCGGGCGCTCACGCTGCTCTGGCTGTGCCTGGCCGTTATGTTCGGCATCATGCTCGAAGGTATCGTCACCGCCCATCTCACCGTCGAACAATTGAACTCGCAGGTGCACAGCCTGTCTGACCTCTACGATAAGCGGGTCTATACCGTCGAGGCCAGCACGTCATACGACTATCTGGTGAACCTGGGCTTTGCCCCCATCACGACCGCTTCGATTGACGAGGCCTTCAACCAGATCATGCGCGGGCAGGCCGATGCCATCGTCTACGATGCGCCGGTGCTGGATTATCTGGCGACCACGCGAGGCAACGGGCGCGTGCAAACGGTCGGCGATCCGTTCCGCCTGGAGTACTACGGCATCGCCCTGCCGCAGGACAGCCCGCTCACTGAACCGGTTGACCGGGCGCTGCTGGCTATCATGGAAGACGGTACCTACGCACGGCTAATGTCCGAGTGGTTCCCCAATTAGGCCGCCGCGTTACAGCGTAGACAAATCCACCACGTCTGGCGTGCTTTGCCCCGGATAGGGGTCGCGCCCGTTCAGCTTGTGCAGCACGTAGATCAGGCAAATTCGCAGCGTACCCAGAATCGGCACGATCAGGAACGCGCCCAGCACACCGCCCAGCGCCAGACCCACACCAATGCCGAGGATGATGGCCGGCAGCGGAATGGCCACCGCCTCGCCGAGAATCTTCGGCGCAATGACCGTCCACACCACCTGCGACCAGATCAGATAGATGACGGTAACCAGCAGGGCCAGCCCGGCGCTCGACATATCGTTCAGCGCAGGAACCGACGAGCCGGTGAGCAGCGGCACGAAGAACATCGGTATCAGGGCGATGATGCCGCCGAGCGTGGGGATGAGCGAAATCAGCGCGACGATCACGGCAATGCCGGTCGCGTTGCCGACGCCCATCAGCGTCAATTGCAGCCAGGTGAGCGCGCCGATGATCAGGCAGATGACCAGCTGCCCCCGGAAGAAGCCTGACCAGACGTTGTTGACCTGGCCGGTGAGCAGAAAGACTTCGCGCCGGTAGATAGGCGCGAGGCCGCGCGCAATGCTGTTCTGGTAGCGCGGCAGGTCAATCAGCACTAAGAAGGACAGTAATACGGCCAGAAAACCGCTGCTGACGATGCTGGCGACGCTGCTGATCAGCCCGGCGGTGATGCTCGTCAGTGTACTCAGAATAGCCCCGAGATCCACCGCAGGCGCGCCGGCCACGGCGGTCGTCATCTCCCCGGAAAGAGCTTCCTTCAGCGGCGAGAGGAACGGCCAGATATCCACCGTCAGATTGATGCCGGGAATCAGTACCGCCGAGGTCTCCGGTGTCGCTGCCTCGGCAATATCCCGAATCCGTACCAGCAGTTGCGTGATGGCGTCGCCGACGACCCGTATCACGTTGACGATGCTGGGCATGAGCGCCACGATGCCCATCACCAGCAGCAGGACGAGTATCAGATAGATCACCATCACCGAGCAGGGGAAGTTCAGCGCCGTGCGTGCCGCCAGAATACGCGAAGGAAGATAGAGCAGAAAGCACAGTAGCGCAGTGACGATCAGCGTTTGCATCACCGGCGTGAGGACGAACGCGGTCACGACGCCCGATACAATCAGCAGGATGATGACAATCCGCCGGATGTAGCTTGACCACTGCGGCGTATAGGCGATGAAGGGCAGCACCCGTTCGGGCGGCGTGTCGGCCGGGATGGGTTCGATTTCCGGGGGTGTGTTCTCTGGAG
>JAEURB010000166.1 GCA_016788435.1 Anaerolineae bacterium
GTGCAGGCGGCCGCCGTGCAGATGGGCCGGTTGCTGGGCCTGACGGTGTGGGACGACCGCCGCAGCGAGTAGGTCTGGCGGCGCACACGCGTGCTTTGCGGCCTTGCCCGGCAGATGGTATGCTGAACCTCAACGCAGCGGCGGGGTAGCCGGAATCACTGATGATCGGCCGCATACTGAGCAGGCGCTACGAGATACTTAACCTCGTGGGCGAAGGGGCCACGGCGGTGGTTTATCGCGCCCGTGACCGCAAGCTCAATCGCATCGTCGCGCTCAAGGTGCTGCATCCGCAGTCGCGGCCGGCCGCCCAGCAGCGTTTCCTGCAGGAGGCGCTGGCCTCGGCGCAGCTTCACCACCCCAACATCATGTCCATCTTCGACCTCGACGAGGACCTCGGCCAGCAGTTCCTGGTGGTCGAGTACATCGAAGGCACGCCGCTGGGCGATATGATCCCAGCCAGCCTGGAGGTAGTGGTTCGCGTGGGCGTTCAGATCGCCCGCGCCCTGCACTACGCTCATCAGCGCGGCATCATCCACCGCGACATCAAACCGGCCAATATCATGGTCACGCCGGACGGGCAGGCCAAACTGATGGACCTTGGGCTGGCGCTGCCGCCTGAAGCCAAGCGTGTGACCGCCGCCGGTATGATCATCGGCACACCCGCCTATCTTTCGCCGGAACAGGCGCAGGGCCAGGCGCTCGATTTCCGCACCGATATCTACTCGTTCGGCGTCGTTTTGTTCGAGTCCGCCACCGGCCAGCTTCCCTTCAATCAAGACGACATTCAGGCGCTGCTGCTGCAGCATGTGCGCGAGGCGGCCCCTTCTCCCCGCGTTATCAACCCGGCTATTCCGCCGGAACTCGACGCGATCATCCTGAAATCGCTGGAGAAATCACCGGCGCGCCGCTTCCCCACCGCCGGGGCGATGGCCGAAGCGCTCGAAGCGGTACCGCTGGAACGCGTTGAACCCGCCACAGAAGCGGCGGCTGACGAAACGGCCAACCGCAAGACCGCGACCAACCGCGCGGCCGCCAGCCCGATCCGGCTGGTGCTGGCGGATGACCACCGCATCCTGCTCATCGCGCTGGTCGCACTGCTCTCCGAACGGCCAGACATACTCGTCGTCGGGCAGGCTGGCGATGGAGCGGCCGCGCTGCAAACGGTCGTCGAGCAGAGACCGGATGTACTGCTGCTTGACCTGAACATGCCGGTTCGCAGCGGGCTGGATGTGCTGCCGGAGATTCGTCAGGCGTCCCCGTCGACACGCATCCTTGTCCTCACCGGCCGCAACGAGGATTTCTACATCGTGCAGGCACTGCGGGCTGGGGCGCATGGCTACCTGCTCAAATCGGCCGCCGAGTCTGACCTGGTGGACGCCATTCAGCGCGTTTTGCAGGGGCAGCTTGTCCTCGGCGCGGGCGTGGCGGAGAAGGTGGTATCGGGGATGCTGACCGGCAGCCCTCTGAACGAGGATGAGCGCCGGCTGATCCTGCACGTCGCGGCGGGCCTGGATAACGACGAGATCGCCGAACGGATGAACCGCCCGCTGCCCGCCATCATCGAACTGCTGGCCGGGGCGATGAACAAACTGGGCGCACGCGACCGCAACGCTGCCGCCCTGGCCGCCGTGCGCAGCGGCTACATTCTGCTCGATGAACTACAGGCGCTGTGACCTGCCCCTGGCACAAACCAACTCACGGTTCGTTCATAGAATATTTGTGCGAATATTGTGCGAATGAGCGCCTTTGTGTGGTATGCTACCGTTAGCGGAGGGTTAGCCTCGCGCTCCGGCAGGGATGGGTAGTCAGAACCCTGGGACGAAGGCGGAATGAGCAGCCGCTACAACGACT
>JAEURB010000175.1 GCA_016788435.1 Anaerolineae bacterium
CCGCGATACTGCTCGCTGAGTTGCTCTGCTTCCAGTTGAAGCCGGTGTTCGACCAGTTCGGCGGTGAGCGCCTGGGTGGTGAGGGGCGTTTCGCGGTCCAGCAGGAGTCCGGTGAGGAAGTCCAGGTCGTCGTTGGTGACGGTGAAGGTACGGGCCCAGGAATGGCCTGACGTCAAGGTTCGAGGTCTCCAATGCGTGATCGGATGATGGTCAAAGTCCACAAGAACGAGCGGATTATAGCGAAGCGGCCGCCCGGCGGCAAGCGTGGGTTGACCGCCTAAAGCCGCTGAACTATACTCAGACCCTTGTGAATCCGGCATGTAGTTCAGGGAAGTGACGATGTCGACCAAGCGTACCTATCAACCTAAAATCCGTCGCCGTCAACGCGTGCACGGTTTCCGTCAGCGGATGGCCACTGCCAATGGCCGCAAGGTCATCAAGGCCCGCCGCGCGCGTGGCCGCTGGGAACTGGCTGTGACACCCCGTCACGTCAAGAAGGTGAACTGGAAGTCGCACTGATCGTTTGGTGCTGAATGCTGCCCAAAGCGCAGCGTTTGCATCGAACGGAGGAGTTTGAGCGACTCCGGCGGGACGGACGAGCCTATCATGGCCGTCTGTTGCTGCTCAGTTGTGCCCGGAACGACCTCGCGTTCAATCGCTACGGCATAGTGGTGAGTAAACGGGTTGGCAACGCGGTCATCCGCAACCGGGCACGCCGTTTGTTACGCGAAGCCGCCCGCGCGTTGAATAAGGGGAGCGCGCAGGGCTTCGATATCGTTCTGATCGCGCGCCCGCCTATTCAGGGGCAGCCGTTTTCGGCCGTTGATGCGGAAGTGAACGAGCTTGCGATCCGGGCGGGCCTGTGGGCAGGCTCGGGAAAGGTGCCATCATGAAGTTTCTGGCGCTCAGGGCCATTCGCTTCTACAAGCGTTTTATGTCTCCCTTTTTGCCGTCTGCGTGCCGCTTCGAACCGACCTGTTCGGTGTACACCTATCAGGCCATCGAGAAATACGGCGTGTTCAAAGGTGGCTGGATGGGTATCAAGCGCATCAGCCGCTGTCACCCGCTTAATCCGGGTGGCTACGATCCGGTACCGTGAGCCTGAGGAGCCAGGATTGAACCGTTTGTCCCGTTTTGCCCGGCGCGCAAGTTTGCCCGGCGCACTCCTGCTGGTTATGTTTGTGCTTTCGGCGTGTACTGGCGCGCGACTCGAAGCAACCTGGGGGAGCCTGAGCCTGACTGGCAGCCCCGCCACCATCGTTTTCCCATTCTACGACCGCATTGTCATGCTCGACCCGGTTACCGGCCAGCCGGTGCAACTGGTAGACAATGACGGCAATACCCGCCTGGACGACCAGGGCAACCCGCGCATCTGGGAAGTTCCGGATGCCGGCGAGCGCAATGCGCAGGTTCAGTTCTATACTGCGCCGGTGCAGCTTGACGACGAAACGCTGTTGTTTGCCAGCTACGCCGGCCGCCTGTTTGAGGTGGATACTGCCACCGGGCGCATCAACAACGGCAGCGGCACGCCGATGGGCGGCCAGGCAGTCGGCGACCCGCTGCTTGCGGACGGCACGCTCTATCTCGGATATAACCAGGGTGACTTGCAGGCGCTGGATACCGGCAACAGCACTTTCCCACCCATCTGGACGCTGGACACCGATCACGGGATATACGGGCAGCCGATCCTGCTGGACGGCACGATCTATACTGCCTCTCTCGACCACAACGCGTATGCGCTTGACGCGGTCACTGGCGAGATTCAATGGAAGGCGGATTTGAACGGCGCGGCGACATCGGCCCCGGCACTGTCGGCGAACAGCGATGCGCTCTATGTGGGCAGCTTTGCCAATGCGCTGTTCAAGCTCAATCTGGATGGCCAGATCGTGTCGTCGGTACCAGCGTCCAACTGGGTGTGGGGAACGCCGGCCGTATCGGGCGACATGGTGTATTTCGGTGATGTGAGCGGTAATTTGTACGCTGCCCGTGATACCGGTGATGCGCTGGAACTGGTGTGGGGGCCGGTACCGGTGGCGACGAACGCCATCGTGGCGACGCCGCTGGTTACCGAAAACGCGCTCATTGTGGGTTCGCGTGACAAGAATGTCTACTGGGTAGACCCGGCGTCTGGCGCGGTGCTGCAAACGCGCGAGACCAAGGGTGAGGTGCTGGGCAACATGCTGCTGCTCGAACCGAGCGACAGCCTGCCGGTGGGTGAGCCCACGGTCGTGGTGAGCACAATGGCTCACGAAGAACTCGTCATCGCGTTCGCGCTGGATAACGGCGAACGCCTGTGGGCGTATTCCCGCTGAGAGGCCCAACGACATATGGATATCATTCTTAACCCGTTTGTCACGCTTCTCACGCTGCTCTACGCCGTGCTGGGCAGTATGGTGCTGGCGATTGTCGTCTTCACCATTGTGGTGCGTTTGCTGACGTACCCGCTAACGGCGAAGCAGATGAAGTCGTCGCAGGCGATGACGAAGCTGCAGCCGGAACTCAAGAAGCTGCAGGAGAAATACAAGGGCGACCGCGAGAAGATATCTCAGGAGCAGATGCGCCTGTACCGCGAGTATGGCGTCAATCCGCTGGGCGGTTGTCTGCCGCTGCTCATCCAGTTTCCCGTTTTCATCGCGTTGTATCAGTCCATCCTGCATGCGCTGGCGGCCAATCCGCTGCAACTGCTGGATTTGTCGGGCCGCCTGCTTATTCCCGGCCTGGCTTCGTATGTTCCGCTCAACAACATGTGGCTGGGCCTTAACCTGGCGCTGCCGCCGAACATTAGCGCGGGTGGGCTGGCGGCGGTTGTGGGCGTGACGCTGATCGCGGCGACCGTGATCACCACCTGGCTGCAATTCAAGGTCACGACGCCTCCGCCCGTGCCGAGCGCGGACGGCAAGAAGGATCAGACCGCTGCGATGACTCAGTCCATGGGCACCATCATGCCCCTGATGTACGGTTTCTTCGCGCTGTCGTTCTCGATTGGTATCTCGATCTACTTCATCGTGTCGAACCTGGCCGGTATCTTGCAGGCGGTGTTGATGGGGCGGGCCAATTTCAGGAACGCGATCCCGTCGTGGCTGACTAATCGTTCGTCCACGCCAGCGATTGTCGAAACACGCGCCGGTGATGTGGTGACGCCCGCCGCGACCACATCGGGCAAGAGCGGCAAATCGAGCGGCGGCAAGTCCAGCAAATCCAGGTAAACGGCTTCCATCCGGAGTGGGGCGCATGAGTCCAGAATTCATTGAAACGACCGGCGAGACAGTCGAAGAAGCGATTGAAACGGGCCTGCAGGAGTTGGGCGTTCGCCCATCCGATGTGATCGTCGAAGTGTTAGAAGAGCCGGTCAAGGGCATCATGGGCCTCGAGTCGCGCCCGGCCCGCGTGCGGCTGGAAGTGCTGACGCGCCCATCTGCGCCGGCCGCTTCGCCCACTTCGGTTTCGCGCCCCTATGAGGAAGACACAGAAGTGATGCTTCCTCCCTCACGCCCGCCGCGCGAACCGCGCCCGCCGCGCACACGTGAACCGGAACCCGAATACCTCGACATTGAGATGGATGACGGTGAAGACGCTTCGGTCCCGTTTCTGTCAGAGGCCGACGAAGTGCCGGAGCAGGAACTGGACGAGGAAGCGGCCATCGCCCGTGTGGTGCTTGGCGAACTGCTGGAGCGGATGTTCATTCGCGGGCGGATCATCGTTCGCCGCTCGAAACCCGATGAGCAGGGCGAAAACGCCCCGTGGATCCTCGATGTGGGCGGCACGCAGTCGAACCGGCTGATCGGGCGCCGGGGCGAAACGCTGGCCGCCCTGCAATACGTCACGCGCCTGATCACCAGCCGCGAACTCCAGCGCCGCGCAGAAGTGATCGTGGACGTGGGTGGCTACAAGGCGCGCCGCGCTCAATCGCTGCACGGCCTCGCGCTGCGCATGGCCGGTGAAGCGGCCGAACGCGGCAAGGTGGTCGCCATGGAGCCGATGCCCCCGCACGAGCGGCGGATCATCCATCTCGCACTGCGCGACCACGCCGACGTGACGACCAAGAGCGTGGGTGAAGGGCCTGCCCGCAAGGTGACCATCGTCCCCCGGAATCTGGAATAATGACCATCGTCCCGGACTTCCTGCTCATCGGCCACATCACGGCCGATCTGACGCCAAATGGGCGGATCGCAGGCGGTACGGTGTCGTATGCGGTGCGCACTGCCCACGCCTTCGGGCTGCGGGTGGCTGTGCTAACCAGCGCCATGCCGGATGACCCGGTGCTGGATGAGCTGCGCCCGTACGCGCACGAACTGATCGTGCTGCCCGCGAACGAAACCACGACCTACGAGAATATCTACTCCGAGCAAGGCCGCGTTCAGTATGTACGCGGCCTTGCTGCTCCTATTGAGCCGGAACATGTGCCAGAGCATTTCCGCAAGGCCCCGCTGGTGCACCTCGGCCCGATTGCGGGTGACACCAACCCGGTGATTGCTTCGCTCTTCCCGCCCGAAACATGGGTGCTGCTCACGCTTCAGGGCTGGCTGCGCCGCTGGGGCGATGACGGGCGCGTGCATTTCAAGCACTGGTTCGATGCCGAGGCGCTGCGCCACATGGATATCGTCGTCTTCAGCGAAGAGGACATCGTTGAAGCGCCCCAGATGGAAGCCGAATACCGGGGCGCGGTTGATCATCTGTACGTGACGCGGGCGGAGAAGGGCGGCACGCATTACACGAAAGGTGTGCCGGTCAACTATCAGGCCCGGCCACGCACGCTCGTCAACCCGACAGGGGCGGGCGACGTGTTCGCGTCGTCGCTGCTGGCCAGTCTGCTCAAGTTCGATGGCGATTTTGTGAAAGCCACCGAGGTTGCGGCCGAGCTGGCGGCGAATTCGATCACCCGCGTTGGATTGCCGAGCGCGCCCACGCCGGAAGAAGCCTCGGCCGCGGTGGCTGTGGTGGGCGGAGCGTGACGCTTTACGCTGATCTACTGCTGTTCATCGGGGATGTCGTCACGAGGGACGAGCGTCAGCCCCGTGTATCCGCGCTCGCCATCCGCTCTGGCCGCATTGTTGCAGCCGGTGACGATGGCGAGATTGCTGTTCTGCGTGGTCCACGCACCCAGGCACAAGATCTGCACGGCGCGACGGTGCTGCCCGGCATGGTGGACGCACACCTGCACTGGCACCGCTTCAGCGAGTCGCTGGCGGCGGTCAATCTGTTTCAGGTGCCGACTAAAGAGGCCGCGCTGGAACGAGTGCGCGAGCGCGCGGCTGTGCTGCCACCCGGCCGCTGGATCACCGGATTTGGCTGGGTGCAGGATTTGTGGCCCGATCCGCGCTTTCCCACCGCCGCTGACCTCGATGCCGTAGCGCCCGAACATCCGGTTTTCCTGCGGGCGCGCAGCGGCCATGCGGTGTGGGTGAACTCGCTGGCCCTGCGCCTGGCGGGGGTAGATGCCTCGACTGTTGCGCCAGAAGGCAGTGAAATCCTGCACGACGAGCATGGCAACCCCAGCGGCGTGCTGCTGGAATGGGACGCCATGCTGCTGGTCGAGCGCGCCATCCCGCTGCCTTCGGTGGATGAGACGGCCGACGCCATGCAAGAGGCGCAGAAAGCCGCCTGGTCGCTTGGCATGACTGGGCTGCACGATTTCGACGATCAGGAATGCTTCGCCGCCCTGCAGCGCCTGCGTGAGCGCGGTCAGTTGGGCTTGCGCTTCCTCAAGAACGTCAACCACAAGTACCTCGACAGCCTGCTCGATCTGGGTGTGCGCTGGGGCTATGGCGACGAATGGTTACGGATCGGCGGCCTCAAGCTATTTGCCGACGGGGCGCTTGGCCCGCACACGGCGCTGATGATTGACCCCTACGAGTGCGAGCCAGACAACCGGGGGATCGTCGTTGTGCCGAAAGAGGCGATGGCCGAAGCGGTACTGAAGGCGACTGAGGCCGGGCTGCCCGCCACCGTTCATGCCATCGGCGACCGCGCTGTGCATGATGTGCTGGATGTGTATGCGCTGGCTCGCGCGCGGGAGGCCGAGCTTGGCATTCCGCGTGCGGCGCGGCGCCACCGCATCGAGCATGTGCAGTTGATCCATCGATCTGATGTGGGGCGGCTGGCCGAACTCGACCTGATCGCTTCGATGCAGCCGATTCATGCCACGTCTGACTACCCGGTGGCGGATCGCTACTGGGGGCCAAAGCGCGTGCCGTATTCGTACAACCCGCGCCTGCAACTGGATCAGGGCGTGATGGTGGCCTTCGGCTCGGACGCGCCGTATGATGTGCCCGGCCCGCTGATCGGCATTCATGCGGCGGTTACGCGGCGGCGCGCCGACGGTTCGCCGACGCCGGATGGCTGGACTCCTTCGGCCCGCGTGACGCTGGAGCAGGCGATTCGCGCTTTCACAGTCGTGCCCGCCTACATTGCCGGGCTTGAACACGAATTTGGCCGCCTGCTGCCCGGCTTCCACGCCGACCTGGTGGTAGTCGAGGGCGACTATCTGGCTATGCAGGACGACGAACTGCGCACGGCGCGCGTGCTTGGTACGATGGTGGATGGCCTGTGGCGGTATGGAGAGTTCGGCTGACGCTGGCTATCCTCTCCCCGAGGCGGCGCGGCCGGGTATTCCAATCCAGCGAACGTTCGCCTTGCTGTCCTTCACTTTCCAATTTGAACTTTCCACTATGAGGGCCTGAACCATGACCGATCCACGAACCGACAAGCTGGCGGATGTGCTGGTTAACTACTCAACGGCGGTGCAGCCTGGCGAATGGGTGGGCATCCTTGGCGATGTGGCCGCGCTGCCGCTGCTGCGCGCCGTCTATTCGGCGGTCGTCAAGGCGGGCGGCAACCCCACGCTGATGATGATTGACGAGTACATGAACCGCGAGTTTTTGCGCCACGCCAGCGATGAGCAGATCGCGTGGCTCGACCCCAGCCACAATCTGTACTACGACGAGGCCGACGTCTACATTCGCGCCCTGGCCCCGACCAATACCCACGCCATGCAGGCCATCGAGGCGAAGCGCACGCAGAAGTTGACCAAGGCGCGCAGTCCGTGGCTGGAAACCCGAATGCGCCGCGCCGCCGAAGGCAAGATGAAGTGGGTCGGCACATTGTATCCGACCGAGGCGCTGGCGCAGGATGCCGGGATGAGCCTCGAAGAATATGAGGCCTTCGTCTACAAGGCGACATTTGCCGACCAGGCCGACCCGGTGACTGAGTGGAAGAAGCTGGGCGTGATGCAGCAGGCCAAGATTGACTGGCTGCAGGGCAAGAAGCAGGTCGTCCTCAAGGGGCCGAACATTGACCTGAGCCTGTCCATCGAGGAGCGCGTCTTCATCAACTGCCAGGGTGAGCGCAACATGCCGGACGGCGAAATCTTCACTGGCCCGGTGGAAGACTCGGTCAATGGCTGGGTGCGCTTCAGCTATCCTTCCATTGTGCAGGGGCGCGCCGTCGAGGGGATTGAGCTGAAGTTCGTACAAGGCCGCGTGGCCGAAGCCAGCGCGCGCGCCAATGAAGAGCTGCTCGTCGCGCAGTTGGACGCGGACGCCGGTTCGCGCTATCTGGGCGAGTTCGCCATCGGCACCAACTTCGGCATCCAGCAGTTCACCGGGCAGATTCTGTACGACGAGAAGATCGGCGGCACGGTGCATATGGCCGTCGGCGCGGGCTACCCGGACAGCGGGAGTAAGAACAAGAGCAGCATCCACTGGGACATGATCTGCGACATGCGCACCGACAGCACCATCCATGTGGACGGCGAATTGTTCTATCAGGATGGGCAGTTCGCCGTCTAGAGTGCGGCCTCCGCCAACGTGTTTCGCAGGGCGCGCTCACGAGCGCGCCTTTTCGTTTGGCGCGTTCCGGCGGTGCGTTCACGAACGCACCCTACGTCATCTGAGTTTTGGATAGCATTTCTCTCACCCCTCACCTCTCGTTGTGCGCTCGAAAAAACCTCACCCCTGGCCCCTCTCCGCACGTGGAGAGGGGAGGACGCGGCGCACTTAGCGAACCTGTTACAATCAGGACAACCGGACAGATTCAAACTAGCGGACAGACACTTGAGGGGAAAATGTACCGGACATCGGGACAGAATAGCGGACAACAAGCGCATCGCGTCGCAAGCCAGTACCCCATCCAGCATACGTCAAACAGGCGCTTCGCAGGTGAACGCCGGGTAGACCGGAGTGACGCAATGTGGCGGTGGCACGCATGGGTAACGGGCGACCGCCACAAATCGAGCGTTCCGGTGCATGAATGATAGCCGCGATGGGTGATGCTGAACTGAACAGGTGTTCGAAATCACGCCCGGTTTGTGGTAAAATTGCCGTAATCGAACTGGCAGATTCCTCATGCTGCTATCATCCTCTTTTCCGCTTTCAACCTTGAACGATCAACTATCAGACGAGGGATGCGATGCCGCCGTTTGAACTGGCCTCAGACTTCCGCCCGACCGGCGATCAGCCCGCCGCTATTGAAGAGTTGGTGCGTGGACTGAAAGAGGGCGACAAGCAGCAGACCCTGCTCGGCGCAACTGGCACCGGCAAGACGTTCACGATTGCCAACGTCATCCAGCAGGTGCAGAAGCCGACGCTCATCCTCGCCCACAACAAGACGCTGGCGGCTCAACTCTACAGCGAGTTCAAAGACTTCTTCCCGCGTAACGCGGTCGAGTACTACGTCAGCTACTACGACTTCTATCAACCCGAGTCGTATGTGCCGCGTTTCGACCTGTTCATCGAGAAGGAAGTGGACATCAACCAGCAGATAGAGCGCCTGCGTATCGCGGCCAAAGCGGCGCTGCTGTCGCGGAAAGACGTGATCATCGTGGCGTCGGTGTCGTGCATCTATGGCACGGGCGACCCGGTGACGTGGGGCGCGTCCACGCTCAAGCTGTCGGTAGGCGAGGAGGTGCGGCGCGAAACCCTATTGCGCAAGCTGGTGCAGATTCAGTACACGCGCGGCGATATGGACCTGACGCACGGTACGTTCCGCGCCAAGGGAGACGTGCTGGAGATTTTTCCGCCCTACGAACACGCGGCCTTCCGTATCACCCTGTTCGGCGACGAGATCGAGCGTATCGTCGAGTTCGACCCGCTGTCGGGCGAACTGCTGGCCCGCCACGAAACCGTCGTCGTCTTCCCGGCCAAGCAGTTCATGGCCGACCAGGAAAAGCTGCAATCGGCCATTCAGAATATTGACGACGAACTGGCCGAACAGATCGCCTTCTTCAAGGAGCAGGGCAAGCTGCTCGAAGCGCAGCGCATCGAACAGCGCGCGCGTTATGACATCGAGATGCTGCGCGAGACCGGCTTCACGAGCGGCATCGAGAACTACTCGCGCCACCTTGAGCACCGGCCGCCGGGCAGCCCGCCCTGGACGATGGTGGACTACTTCCCGAAGGACTTTCTGCTTGTCATTGACGAGAGCCACATGACGATTCCGCAGCTGCGCGGCATGTACAACGGCGACCGTTCACGCAAGGAAACGCTCGTCGAATACGGCTTCCGGCTGCCGAGCGCGATGGATAACCGCCCACTGCGGTTCGACGAATTCGAGGCGCGTATCAATCAGGTCATCTACACCACGGCGACACCCGGCCCTTACGAGATGGCGAACAGCGCGCAGATTGTGCGCCAGATCATCCGCCCGACCGGTGTTCTGGACCCCGAAGTGTTTGTGCGCCCGGTGAAGGGCCAGATTGACGACTTGCTGCAAGAAGTGGCGGCGCGCGTTCAGAAGGGCCAGCGCGTGCTGGTGACGACGCTCACACAGCGCATGGCCGAAGAACTGGCCGGCTATATCAACGAGATCGGCATTCGCGCCCACCACCTGCACGCCGAAATCGAGACGCTGGAGCGCGTCGAGATTCTGCGCGACCTGCGCCAGGGCGTGTACGATGTGCTCGTCGGTATCAATCTGCTGCGCGAAGGTATTGACCTGCCAGAAGTGTCGCTCGTCTGCATCCTCGACGCCGACAAGGAAGGCTTCCTGCGCTCGGAGCAGGCGCTCATCCAAACGATTGGCCGCGCCGCTCGCCACGTCGAGGGCAAGGTCATCCTCTACGCCGACAAGATGACCGATTCGATGAAGGCGGCCATCGGCGAAACCGAACGCCGCCGAGCGGTGCAGAACGCTCACAACGAGGAGCATGGCATCGTTCCGACCAGTATCGTCAAGCAGGTGCGCGACCTGACCGACCGCGTGCGGGCGATGGTGACCGAAGATCAGGCGGCGGCTGCACCGAGCGGCGAGTTCACCGTCGAGATGCTGCCGAAGGACGAACTGCACCGCATGATTAAGGAACTGGAGACCGAGATGAAGTCGGCGGCCCGGGCGCTGGAGTTTGAGAAGGCGGCCATGCTGCGCGACCAGGTGCTGGAACTGAAGCGCGTGCTGGCCGAGAAAGAGCCACTGGGCGAACTGCTGGCCCGATAGGCGCCGGATAAGGAGTCCGCGCTGCGAGGAATCTGGCCGTTGACACGCTTCGCCCCGGCTGATAGGATGACGTTATGTGATGCGGGGTAGAGCAGTGGTAGCTCGTCGGGCTCATAACCCGGAGGCCGCAGGTTCGAATCCTGCCCCCGCTACTGAAAAGAACGCCGTCCCAGCCGGGGCGGCGTTCTTGTTTGTTTCGACTCCAAACTACTTGCGCTTCTTCGCCTTTCCAGCCTCCTTCGCGATGCCCTGGGCTAGCAACTCCGCGCGGGCGGCGGCGAGTTCAGCCTGCTGCGCCTCGCCGACGACGGGGTAGGCCAGCTTCAGATCGTCAAGCGTGCGGATGATGATGGCGGCCACCGCCAGCCGGGTGAACCATTTAGTGTCGGCCGGGATGATGTACCACGGGGCCCACTCCGTGCTGGTATGGTTGAACAGGTCCTCGTAGGCCGCCTGATACTCATCCCAGCGTTCGCGCTCCTTCATGTCGGCCGCCGAGAACTTCCAGTTCTTCTCAGGGCGCGTGGCCCGTTCAAGAAAGCGGCGGCCCTGCTCTTCCTTCGACACGTTCAGGAAGAACTTGAGCACTGGAAAGCCATTGTTCACCAGGTACTTCTCGAAGTGGTTGATCTCGTCGAAGCGGCGCTGCCAGATGTCCTCACTGCGCAGGCGCGGGGGCAGCTTCTGGGCGTCGAGGAAGTTGGGGTGAATGCGCACGACCAGCACTTCCTCGTAATAGGAACGGTTGAAGATGCCGATATGCCCGCGCCGGGGCAGGGCCTTGAAGTTGCGCCACAGGTAATCGTGGTCCAGTTCTTCGCCCGATGGCGCTTTGAAGCTGTGGACTTCGACGCCCTGCGGGTTGACGCCCGACATGACGTGCTTGATGGTGCTGTCCTTGCCGGCGGCATCGAGCGCCTGCAGAATGACCAGCGGGCCGTAGGTGTCCTGCGCGTAGAGCTTGTCCTGAAGCTCGGCCAGCCGCTGCACGCCATCGGCCAGCAAGCCTTCGGCTTCGGCCTTGTTCAGCTTTTCGCCGGTAAACGCCGGATCGTAGTCATGCTTCAGGCTGATCTTCTTACCCGGCGGTACCTGAAGCGCGTGGATGAGTTCATCAATCCGGTTCATGAAGGGCCTCCCGAAACGGTTCGACTGTGGATGCTGGAAAGGACTGCTCGATTTCGCGCCGCTGATGTTAGCTTTCTGTGAGAAGTGCGCCAAACGCCGGGGCCGCTACGCCGCATTCTCGAAGATGGGGGTGAAATGCGTTAGATTAGCGGTTAA
>JAEURB010000188.1 GCA_016788435.1 Anaerolineae bacterium
CTCCAGGCCCCAGACATCGTGCCGCTGGTCAGCCGCTGCGTGGTGATGGGCGGCGCGGCCAACTGCGTCGGCAATATCACGCCGGCCGCCGAGTACAACATCTGGGTAGACCCCGAAGCGGCGCGCACCGTCTTCCGCAGCGGCCTGCCCGTCGAAATGGTCGGCTGGGAAACCTGCCGTGGCGAGGCCAACCTGACCGCCGAGGAGATGGCCTACTGCAAGGAAGTCATCAACACCCCGCTGGCGCACTTCTCGATTGACTGCAACGCCTCGGCCCTGAGCGCCAACATCAACTGGCTGGGCGACCCTGGCCTCGGCTTGCCCGACCCGGTGGCGATGGCGATTGCCATTGACCCCACCATCTGCACCCGCGCCAGCAAGCACTACGTTGAAGTTGAGTGCGACGGCACTTACACGCGCGGTATGACGGTGGTGGATGAGCTGAACGTCACCAACTACGACACGGCTAACGTCGAAATGTGGCAGCCGCTGGTGAAGAAGGGCGAGCCGCATATCACCGTATGCTGGACGATTGACGCCAAGCGCTGGAAGGCGCTGCTTTACGACCTGATCAAGTGAGGAGTGCACGACCAATGACCAACCGTTCCCCGATGCATCAGCAAATTGACACGCTGCCGGCGCTGGTGCGCGCCGTCGTCAAACCGTTCGACCAATCGGCCCGCGCTACCTTCGATTTCGAACTGTGTACGTCGCTCAAGCGTATCTTCCTCACCGGCTGCGGCGATAGCTATCACGCCTGCTACGGCGCAGAAATGGCCTTCCAGCAGTTCGCCGGCGTACCCACGCAGGCCTTCAGCGCGCTCACCTTCAGCCGCTATCAGGTTGGCTTTATCCCCGACACCGGGCCGAATACCAACCTCACCATCGCCGTATCAGTCTCAGGTGTCGTCTCGCGCACGATCGAGGCGCTCAGGCTGGCGCGGCAGGCGGGCGCCGTGGGCGTGGCGCTCACCGGCGCGCCGGGCAAGCCGCTGGGCCAGGCCGCCGAAAAGGTCTTCCAAACGACCGTGCCGCCGCTGCCCGATGAATTGGCCGGCATGACTGTGCCCGGCGTGCGCTCGTATCTCGCGTCTCAGGTGGCCCTCTATCTCGCCGCTATCCGCATCGGCGAAGTGCGCGGCCACTTCACGACTGCCCAGGCCGATGCCTTGCGCGCCGAGCTGGCCGGGCTGGCCGATGTGATGGAAGCGACGATTACTGCCTGCGAGCCCATCGCCAAAGACCTGATGAGCGCGTGGCGCGACTCGCCCGATTTCGTCTTCGTCGGCGCCGGGCCGGTCTACTCGTCGGCCATGTTCAGCGCGGCCAAGCTGCTCGAAGCCAGCGGTGAGGCGGCCATGGCGCAGGAGACCGAGGAGTGGACGCACCTGCAGTACTTCGCCAATGACACGCGCACAGCGACCGTGCTGATGAGCGCCGCTGGTTACGACTCGGACCGCATGGCCGAGCTGGCCCGCGCCGCTCAGGCCATCAACCGCCGCCGCGTGGCCGTCGTGCCGGTGGGCGAGAAGGACATCAGCGCCTTCGTGGATGTCGTGCTGCCGGTGCAGGGCCAGGTGCGCGAGGCGTTCGCGCC
>JAEURB010000189.1 GCA_016788435.1 Anaerolineae bacterium
GAGGCGCAGAACACCCATACGCACTTTGAAATAAATGGCCTGACAGCGCCCTGCTCGTGCGCTAGACTTGGGTTGCCGCGCTGCTGGGCCAGCAGGTTTCGCGCCGCCGGAACGGAAGTACGCATGAGGGCCAGCGATGGACGATCTGTTTGAGTTCGTCTCCGATGTGCTTGAAGAGATGGTGGGCAGCCGCCGTCGTGGCGTGCGCTGGCTCGGCATTGGCTGTGTGCTGCTGCTCATCACCTGCGGCGTCGTTTTCGTGATTGGGATTATTGCGCTGGCGAACGGCGCGTCGTAAGAAACGCCCGCTCGAAATCTGGCGTTGCGCATCAGGAGGAGTTCATGATGAGCCGTGCAATTCGTAAGGCCGCCGTTCTCGGTAGCGGGACGATGGGCAGCGGGATCGCGGCGCTGCTGGCCAGTGTGGGCGTCGAGGTGGCGCTGCTGGATATTCCCGGTAAGGAAAGTGTGCCCAGCGACCCGCCCGAAGTTCGCAGCGCGGCCGCGCTGGCCGGCCTCGAACGCGCACGCGCCCTGAAAGCGCCCGCCCCGCTCACCGACGCAGAACTGGGGCGGATTCGGCCCGGCAACTTCGACGATCATTCTGGCTGGCTGGCCGATGTTGACTGGGTGATCGAGGTGGTGGTCGAGCGCCTTGATATCAAGCGCGCGCTGCTTGAAAGGGTGGTCGCGGCTGCTAACCCAGTGGCGATCTTATCCACCAACACATCCGGCCTTCCGATTGCCTCCATCAGCGCGGGCTTCGGCCCGCAGGTCGGGCAGCACTTCCTCGGCACGCACTTCTTCAACCCGCCGCGTGTCCTCAAGCTGCTGGAGCTGATTCCCGGCGCGGAGACCGATCCGGCCATCACGGCGTTCCTGACGGCTTACGCGACGAATGTGCTGGGCAAGGGTGTCGTGTTGTGCAACGACACGCCAAACTTCATCGGCAACCGCTTTCTGACGCTGGTGGGCGCGCAGGCGGCGGCCTATGCGCTTGACCACGGCCTGACGGTTGAAGAAGTGGACGCGCTGACCGGCCCGCTGATCGGCCGCCCGCGCACCGGCACGTTCCGGCTGTACGACCTGATTGGCATTGACGTGATGAGCGACATCGGCCGCAATCTGTACCCGGCCATCCCGAACGACCCGGCCCGTGATCTGATTCAGCATCCGGCGGCGGCGGCGCTGTTCGCCCGGCTGGTGCAGGAAGGGCGGCTGGGCAACAAGAGCGGGCGCGGCTTCTACGAAGTGCGCAAGAACGCGGCCGGCGAAAAGGAGTTCTGGACGCTCGATCCGGCCTCATTTGACTACCTGCCGCCCGCCAACTCTGCCTTCGAGAGCGTACGGAAGCACGGCGCGGTTGAGGATACCGGCACGCGCCTGCGCCTGCTGCTGAGTGAGAAAGACCGCGCGGCGCGGTTCCTGTGGCATCACCATGCCTTCTACCTCTCGTACGCCTCGCAGCGCGTGCCAGAAATCACCGGCTCGCTCGATGCGATAGACAACGCGCAGAAATGGGGCTTCAACCACGCGCTCGGCCCGTTCGAAATCTGGGATGCGCTGGGCGTGGCGGAGACGATTCCGGCCTTCGAGGCGGCGGGCTACCCGGTGGCAGCCTGGGTGAAAACGATGGTCGCCAGCGGCCGCAGCACGTTCTACGATGCGGATGGCGAGGTGTACAAGGTCTAGGGGATACCGTCGCCCAATTGGGGAACGCAATCAGCAACGCGAAGGGCCAGGCATTGCGCCCGGCCCTTCAACGCTGCGTGTCTGCTTCAGCCTAGAACCCCTGACACTGACCGAACAACTCGAACTGGCCGGGGAAGACATTGACCCAACCGGGGATGCGGAAGCCCTCGATGGGGAACCAGCGTGACGTTCCGTAGCCCGGCACCGACGCGCCCAACAGCTCGTAGCGCGCGCCCTGCTGCGTCACGCCAATCGGCGCGCCGTTAAAATTGGGGCCGGGGAAGACGGTCAGCGCGGGCGTTAGGAAGACTGAGCAACCTGCAATCGGCTGAGTAGGCCCGACCGGCGCGCCCGTCCCGCACAGGCCGGGGATGATCAGGCGCGTGTTGGCGAACAGCCCGGCATTCTGGCCCATGCCATTGCCCTGGCGGATAGCCTGCGGCGTCGTGCCAAAACGCTGGCCGACTGATGTCCAGGTATCGCCCCACGCGACCGTGTAGACGTTGCCCTGTACCGTGCCCATCGCGTGCTGGCGCGCGCCGCGGTCCCAGATCGTACAGCCGGGCGGAATACCCGTCGAGCCGCAGCGGTTCGGCACGGTCAGCACCATGCCAGGCCGCAGCAGGTTCGGGTTCGGGCCGATGGTGGCGGCGTTCAGGTTGTAAATCTCCTGCCAGGTTGTGCAGTTCTGCTGGGCAATCTTGGCCAGCCGGTCGTTTGGCTGCACGACGTGGGTGACGAATACGGCGTTACCCTGCGCCGAGGCGGGAACCGCAGCCAGGAACACGCCGAGAATCAGCACGAGGCCGATCAGGATACCGAACTTTCGCATGGGCAGGCCCCTCTGTTTTGCACAAATTCAACGTGACTTGAGGCCACTGTCCCCGAATTGAATCGGGGGCAGCGGCGGTCGCTCAACCTAGCCGGGACAGTTGGATGACAGCATGTACTCACCCGAATAGACATTGACGTAACCGGGCGCTTCGAAGCCTGCAATCGGATACCACCGCGACCCGCTCGGCCCCTGTACCCACGCGCCATTCACCGGATAGGTGGAATTGGGCTGGGTGACGCCGATCAACGTGCTGTTGTAGTCCGGCTGAGCGTAGACGGTCTTCGACGGGTAGATGGTGATCGAGCAGGTCGTACTCGCGGGTGGCGGCGTGGCCACTGGTGGCGGCGTGCTGCTGCTGCCGCACAGACCCGGGATGATCAGCTGCGTGCCCGCGTAGAGCGGCGAGGTCTCGGCATAGCCGTTGGCCTGCTGGATAGTCTGGTAGGGCAGTCCGAAGCGCACACCGACCGAATACCAGGTATCGCCATAGGCAACCGTGTAGATGTTGCCTTGCACATACCCCTGCGCGTACATGCTGGGGCCGTGATCATAGACCGTGCAGCCGGGCGGAACAGAACCCGTACCGCAGCGATTGGGCACGACCAGCACCGTTCCCGGCGTCAGAATATTCGGATTCGAGCCGATCACCGCGTAGTTTAGATTGTAGATTTCCTGCCACGTCGTGCAGTACTGCATGGCGATCTTGCTCAACGAGTCGTTGGGCTGCACGACATAGCTGACATAGGTCACTGATTGGGCCGAAGCGGGCAGCGCGGCCAGGAGCAGCCCCGCCAGCACCACCAGCATCACCACGGCAAGCGTTTTACGTGACATGATGGGTCATCTCCAGTTTCTACTGGCCCACAGACAGAACGTCTGGCTGGGCGGCGGAGTCTTCGCTGATGACGAGGTTGCCGAGCGCGACGGCGTTGGGATTGACCGTTCCCACCCACACCGTGTAATCACCGGCCAGCACATTTTCGAGCAGCAGAGCCGGGTTGAGGTTACCCTCGGCCGCATTGTTGTTGCAGACGAACGTGCCATCCGGGCGGCGAACGACGAGGGTCGCATCCGACTCGCCGTTGAACAGCACGGCCAGCGCAGGCGTATCGGCCGCCAGCGTGAAGCGGTACGACGGGATGAGGTTGATGAAGCCAGAGCAGGAAGCCTCATCCAGCGCGAAGGAGAACGCCGATTCGGTGCCGGCCCCGGTCACGGCTGCCGTGTGCGCGCCGAAACCCGCGTCGAGCAGCGCTTCACCAAAGACTGGCCGCACATTACTCAGCAATTCGTCAAGCGAACGCCGGACTTCCGCCTGGATAACCGGGCGCGGGCGCAGGGCGAGCATCGGGCTGAGATCGGCGCGGGCCAGGTCAAGCCCTTCGGCCGTGAGTTGGGTTACGCCCAGCCAGCCGTAAGCCCGCTGATCGGGGCTGAACGAGCCGACGAAGACCGCATAGGGGCCTTCTTCCGGGCTGGCGATAGTGATGACGGGGTTCAGTGTGTCGAGGCTGTAGTCGTCGTTGCAAAGGATTTCGCCGGACGGCGTGACGACCAGCAGCGTGGGGTCCACGTCACTGTAGACGAAGAAGCTCAACTGATCCGCTGTACCCGTCCAGTTGACCAGCACATCAGGCGCTTCGGGCAGCACGCCGACGCACCCCTCCTGCACCGTCGAAGCATCCACTGTGCCAGAGCTTTCCACGCGCACCAGGTACGGGTCGAGCGGGAAACCGGCCTCGAGGAAGATGGCCGCGAAATTCGGCGGCGCCGCCACGTTCACTGGCTCATCCTGAGCGGCCACACCCGCCGCCAGCGCCAGCATCAACACCAGCACAGTTGTAAACAGTACTCGCTTCATCGTATGCGTCCCTTCTGTTTCAATCCGCCGAACTGCTGGGAGAGATCTGGAAATCGTTAGCGCACGTTTGAACTTTGTAATTGTACCCGATTTGCTGCGCCCGGCAGCAAGGAGTTTGCCTTTCCGGCCGCCTGCGGGTGTATAGTTGCAGGCCACCGATTGCCCAACGCTTGCCACTGCCCTGAATTCCGAGGCCGGGTCATGACTACCGAAAGTGCCAATCCAACCCTCGTCTCACTTGTGCTGCACGTTGCGCTCACCATCGCCATCCTCATAGTCGGCGCATGGTTGGCCCGCTTCACACGCCGCCGGCTGCAGAAGGCCGTTCAGCACGCGCCAGTTTCCATGTCGGTGGCGAGTTTGCTGGTTTCGGTCGCCTATTACGGTGTTTGGGCGTTCACGGCGGCCGTCGCCCTGATTGCGCTGGGCTTTCCATCCTCGACCGTCGTCACCGTGCTGGCGATTGTCATCATCATTCTCGGCATCGCCATGCAGCAATCGCTCAAAGACTTCGCCGCGGCGGTCAATTTCCGCCTGTTTCGCACCTTCGAGCCGGGCGAGTTTTTGCAAGTGAACGAGGTAATGGGCACGGTGCAGGAAATGCTGCCGTTTACCACCTCGCTGCGTACAGCCGAAAACAAGCTGGTCATCATCGCCAACTCGGAACTGCAGACGATGGGCATGACCAACTTCAGCCGCGAGGCATTTCTGCGTCCGCTGCTGAGTTTCGGCGTGAGCTATGCCTCAGACCTCGCGGTGGTGAAGCGGATTCTCGAAGAAACGGCCATGGCGCACCCGGCAGTGATGAAGGAGCCGCCACCCGCCATTCAGATCCAGAGCCTGCGCGAGAAGGATATCGAGGTGGGTCTGCGCGTGTCGGTGCTGCTGGCCGATTACTGGAGCGTGCAATCTGACTTGCGCGAAAAGGTGAAGGCGCGTTTCGACGAGGCGGGCATCGCGATGTGGATACCGCAAGTGGCCGTGCGTGAAATAGTTGCCAGCCCGGCGAAGCACGACGTTTCCACGCCCGAAGCGTAGCTATGCGTATCCTCACGCTGTCCGAACTCATCTTCATCAATAGCCGCGTGGTGGACATGCCGGAACTGGCGACCGGCAAGCGCAAAGTCCGCGACATCGAACTGCTGGAAGCCGCCGCACAGCGCCCACTGGCCAGCGCGTTCGGCGCGGATGCTTATACCGAACTGCCGGACAAAGTGGCCGCGCTGTTCCATTCGCTCGTTCGCAATCACCCCTTTACCGACGGCAACAAGCGCACCGCCGCGATTGCCGCCCTGTTCATGGCCGAGGTCAACGGGCAGCACATCGGGTGGGACGAGGCTGAGGCGCTGGACGTGATCGTGGGGACGGCCGAAACCAGTACCAACGTGCCGGAGCTGGCCGCGTGGTTTGCCGCCTTCATGCAGCCGTGCAATGCCACGCCTGAACCGGACGCCGGGCACGACGCCGCCGCCATTGACCGCCTGATTCACGAGCACCGGTGGCTGCTGCATGAACTCGCCAGCCGCTAGCAATGTCCGCTATCTGACGGCGGAAGACCTGCTCAACCTCAACCACGCCATCACCCACGACCCGATGGTGCGTGATATTCACCTGCTGCATTCGGCGGTACGCCGCCCCCGGCTGCTGCTATTTGGCGAGCCGCAGTTCCCGACACTGGCCGACAAGGCAGCCGCGCTGATGGAATCGCTCGCCTACCATCACCTGTTCGTGGACGGCAACAAGCGAACGGCGGTGCAGGCGGTGACGCACTTTCTGGAGCGTAACGGCCAGCATTTCGACTATGACGCGGCGCGCGATGCAGATTTCGTGCTGGCGGTGGCGCGCGGCGAACACGATACAGCAGCGATTGCGGCGTGGATTGAGGCGCGGATGAGCGCGAGTGGGTAGAGGCGGCGCACGGTCAGTCATTCACCAGTGACGCACAGAGAACGCAGAGAGCGCAAAACGTTTCGCCAGGAAACGGCGAAGTGGAAACGAGTTGGGGGAGTAAGGTTGAGACGCAGGACGGCGTGCCCTATCCCATCATCTCGCCGCCGTCGGTGCGCAGAGCCTGGCCGGTGAGGAAGCGGGCCGCATCGGAGCAGAGGAACAGCACGACACCGGCGATTTCATCGGGCGTGCCGAGGCGGTTGAGCGCGTTGGCGGGGCTGGCCGCGCCGCCGAACTCCTCGTCGAGATTGCCGGGGCAAACCGCATTGACACGAACACCGTGCGGGGCCAGTTCGCGGGCGCTTTGCCGCGTCAGGCCAATCAGCCCGGCCTTGCTGGCGGTGTAGCTCACGCCATCGGGCGGGGTCAGGCCCACGCCAGCTGTCGCGCCGATATGAACGATCACGCCGCCGCCTTCTTCGGCCATCACGCGGCCCATCAACTGCGTGCAGAAGAACGCGCCCGTGAGATTCACGTCCAGCACGCGCCGCCAGTCCCATTCATCGAGCCGGTCGAGCGGGCCTGAGCGCTGCACGCCAGCCGCATGTACGAGGATATCCACGCGGCCGAAGGCGTCACGGGCCGCCTCGATCATCGAAGCGCACTGAAAGCGGTTGGCCACGTCGGCTTGCCAGGCGAGCGCCCGTCCACCCGCTTCAGTAATCAGCGCCGCTACCTCGTCAGGCCGGTCGGGATTGATATCGTTGACCAGCACCGCCGCGCCCGCCCGCGCCAGCGCCAGCGCCGAGGCGCGCCCGATGTCCGCCCCTGCGCCAGTGACGAGGGCGGCGTGGCCACGCAAATCCACGCTGAAAGGGGCTGACCAGTTTGCTGCCATGGGGTACTCCACTCGCTGAACCAGGACAGGCCGATGATCGTGCGCGGGCAGGCGCGGCGCAAGGGCGAACCGCTTTCAGGACGGTATACTTAGAGCAGTTGAAAGTTCAAAGTTGAAAAGTTGAAAGTAAAGTACAGAGTTAAGCGGTGAAAGGTGCTGGCTTCACCCTCCAAACGTCGAATTGTGGGGAAAGCGGATGCAGGCCCTCGCAGAAGGTGGTGGGGCATGATGAGCCAACGCAGATTACACCATCCGCCCCATCTGCGGGCGATTGCGGCGGGATTGTTCGCCGGGCTGGCGCTGGTGGCCGGGCCACTGGCGGCGCAAGAGCCAGGGCTGCCGAACGAATTGTTCGTGCTGTCGAACAGCGGCGTGGTCGAGCGCTACGGCGTGAACATGGCCGGTGGTTCGCCGGTGACGCCCGCCAGCATGTTCGTCGTGGACTTCGGCGTGGACCCGGTGGACGAACGGCTCGCCTTTCGCACCGAGAGCGGCCTGCGGGTAGCCGGGCTGAACGGCGGCGAAGGCGTTGAACTGGACGCCGATGCCAGCGTGCCGCCATTTCGCGGCGCGGGCCGCACCATCGCCTGGTCACCGGTGGGCAACTCACTGGCCTACACCACCCTCGACGGCCTACGCGTGTATCTGGAAACCGGCGGGCTGCCCGCGTTCGTCAATCTCAGCGAAGGCCTGTTCCAGAACTTGAGCTGGTCGCCCAATGGCACGTATCTGGCCGCCGAAACGCCGGAGCATACGTGGTGGATTTACCGGCGCGACGGCGCGACGGCCGCCCTGACGAGCGTCATTCCTTCGTCGCTGGGCACGGCCTGGGTGAGCGACAGCGAGATCGTCTTCGCGCCGGCTGAAGGCGGCCTGAATCTGATGAATCTGGCGCAGGGCAACGCGCAGGCCCCCCTGCTGGCCGACAGCGTCGAGTACCGTTTGCCGATGCTTACGGCCGACGACCGGCTGGTGTTCTTCGCGCGGCCCAAGGATGACCCTACTATTCCAGAGGGCTACGGCGTGCTGCACCGGCTGGCGCGCGGTGCGGCGCAGGTCGAGCGCATCGGCCAGGCCGCCGTGCCGCTGGACGGCCTGCAATGGGCGCCGGGCGGCCAACAGATGATCCTGTTACAGGGCGGGGCGCTGGCCGTCCTCGACCCGCTGACGGGCGCAGGCACGCCGCTGCCCGCCGGCAGCGTGGTCGCGTTCGACTGGCTGCCCTACAGCGCTGTTGCCCCTGCTCCGCGGCCGACGGCGCAGCCCGCCGTGACCGCAACCGCACCGGCCGCGACGCCTTCGATCATCACGGCCGAGCCCGACAGCGCGGCGATTCTGGATGTAGACCGGCTGGCGCTGACGGATGACGCCTATTTCCTTGCGCCGGCCGGGGATGGAACCGTTCAGGTGTGGCGGCTGCCGGGCAACGGAGCCGTCCCCTTCCGCTTCACCGCGGCCGACAGCGACATCGCGGAGTTCGCCGTATCACCCGATGGGCGCACCGTCGCATACGTGGCGGGCGGGCAGTTGTGGATACAACGCTACGAGCAGCCGCAGCCGTTCGTGATCGCCGGCCTGAACGGCTTCACGCCCGCCTCACCGTTCTTCAGCCCGGACGGCCTGAGCGTGGCCTACACCGACGAGAGCGAGGCGCTGGGCGGAATCTGGGTGGCGGCGCTCGACGGCAGCGAACCGCAGCGCGTGCTGGCCAACGATGACGCGTCGGACGACGGTGAGGCCATTATCTACCGGCGGCCGCAGTACTCGCCAGATGGCCGCTTCCTGCTGCTCGACGCCTACACGAGCAACGGGCTGGCGACGGCCGTCCTTACGCTGGAGAGCGGTGCGGTGGCTCGGCAGAACGCCGATTCGCCGCAGGACTTGCGCCCACTGACCGCGCGCTGGCTGCGCGACGGGCGTATTTTGACCATCACCGACGCCGCCTCACCAGACAGCGTGACCAACCCCGGCTTCTACCTGCTCGACCCGATCACGCTGGGAGCATCACCTGCGCGCTGGATACCGCTGACGGCCGGCGCGGTCGTACGCGACATCCTGCTGATCGGCGGCGACGAGTTCCGCGTGGCGCTGACCAGCGGGGACGGCGCGCGGGTGCGAATCGTAGACCTGAACGGCCTGAATCTGAGCGAGGTGGCGTCGCTGCCCGCGCTCATCAGCCCGAACTTGTCGCCCGATGGCCGCTTCGTGGCAGCCTATGAAACGCTGGTGGATGTGGGTGGCGCGCGCGAAGGCCCGCTGCTGATGGCCGACCTCGAACGCGGCGGTCTATTCCGCTTCATAACCCCGCCCGCCGCGCGCGTCTTCCGCTGGGTGGAGTAGCGGAAGGGATGCCTCGCCCAACGGCCCCCTCTCGAAGGAAACCTCACCCCCGGCCCCCTTTCCAAACACAGGAGAGGGGATGAAAAGTGCGGCGGCTTGCCCCTCACACGGCCGTATCCACGCTTTCACAGTTCTCTTATATACTCAGCATAAGCTGTGCGGGTGTTTGTGATTGTGCCCCGCTCCCTCAGGACGGAAGAAGATGCCGAGTGAACGCCTGCTGATCATCGAAGACGAAGCGCGCATCGCCCAGTTCGTCGAGCGTGCGCTGATTTACGAAGGCTATCGGGTGAGCGTGGCCCGTGATGGACAATCCGGCCTGCAGAGCGCCCGCGATAACCCGCCCGATCTGGTGATTCTTGACTGGATGCTCCCCGGCCTCGACGGGCTGGAGGTTTGCAAGCGGCTGCGCGCCGCCAGCAGCGTGCCCATTCTGATGCTCACCGCCAAGGACGACATCAAGGACCGCGTGCAGGGGCTGGACGCCGGGGCCGACGACTATCTGGTCAAGCCGTTTTCGGTGGATGAACTGCTGGCCCGGGTACGCGCCCTGTTCCGCCGCGCCACGCCGGTCTCCAAGCCGGAAGTCCTGCGCTTTGCCGACCTGACGCTCGATACCGGCACGCACCGCGCCTATCGCGGCGAACGCTCGATTGACCTGACGGCCAAGGAATACGACCTGCTCGAACTGTTCATGCGCAACCCGCGCCAGGTACTCACCCGTGACGTGATCTTCGACCGCGTTTGGAGCTACGACTTCGGCGGCGAAAGCAATATCATCGAGGTCTATGTGCGCTACCTGCGGCAGAAAACCGAACAAGGTGACGAAGCCCGCCTTGTACACACCGTGCGCGGCGTCGGCTATGTGCTGCGCGAAGAAGAGTAGGACGAGGCTTGCGGCGTAATGACGTTCCGCACCCGGCTGATCGTTTGGTATTCCGGCCTGCTGATGGCAGTGCTGCTGGTCTTCGGAGTCGTGCTGTTATCGGTCACGCGCTGGGTACTCACCTATTCGCTGGATAATACGCTGGCCCAAACCAGCAACCGGTTGATCGCCGCGAGTACGGCCTATGCGATCGGGGAATTTGGCCCACCCGAGTCATTGGTACTGTTCCTGCCGGAAGACAAGATTCTGGCCCCCGGCGTGGGGGTGCAGGTGTGGGATGTCAATGACCTGAGCAACCCGCGCCTCGTGAGCCAATCCTCGGCGCTTGCCGCGTACAACGAACCGCTGGATGCCGTGACGCTTACACAGGAGGCCCATCTGCTGGCGAGCGCAAGCGGCTCGCCAGCACAGTTGTTCAGCGAGACACGCGTCGAGAATGAACCGTGGCGCGTGCAAACCACCACACTGCCGGTCTACGGCCGCACCTACGTGCTGCAAACCGGCACTTCGATGCAAATGGTGAGCAGTGCCAGCCAGGGGTTGGCCACCATCATCGCCGTCGAGTTGGCGCTTGCCCTGATCGGCTCGCTCGCGCTGGGCTGGGCGCTTACCAACCGCCTGTTGAGCCGGATTGATGTGATCGCCGAGGCGGCCAGCCGGGTTTCGGCCAGCGAAGACCTGAAGGTGCGCCTGCCTTATGACGGCCCGATGGACGAGATCGGCCGCCTGACGGCCGTGTTCAATCAGATGATGGGCCGGCTGGAGCATCTGTTTGGCGTGCAGCAGCGTTTCGTGGGCGATGTGAGCCACGAACTACGGACGCCGCTGACGGCGATTCGCGGCCACCTCGACCTGATTCACCGCTACGGGATGGACGCCGATTCGATGGAAGCCATCGAGAGCGAAACGGCGCGGATGAGCCGGATGGTGAGCGACCTGCTGCTGCTGGCGAAAGCCGATTATGGCGGCCTGACGCTCAACCTGCGCGTCGTGGACCTCGATGAACTGGTGAGCGAGGTCTATCGCAGCGCGCGCGGGCTGGTGAAAGAGCGCGACCTGAAGATATCCATACGTGATTACGAGCCAGTGCGCGTTCAGGGCGACCCCGACCGGCTGACGCAACTGCTGCTCAACCTGGTCAGCAACGCCATCAAGTTCACGCCAGACGGGGGCGAAATCACAATCAACCTACGCCATACGTCCACCGAAGCGGTACTCGAAGTGACCGATACCGGCATTGGCATCAGTGAGGAGGATCAGAAGCACGTCTTCGACCGCCTCTTCCAGTCCGATTCATCCCGCGTGCGCGGCGATGGCCTGGGGCGCGGCGATGGCGTGGGCCTCGGCCTGTCCATCGCCAAGTGGGTCGCTGAGGCGCATCACGGGCGGATCACGGTCCAGAGCGCGGTCGGCATCGGTACGGCGTTCACCGTGTATCTGCCACTGCTCGAACCGGCGCAAGAGACACGTCACGACGCGGCTACGCGGCCCGGCCTGAGCCTGATGCGCCGCGAACGCAGCACCGGCCAATCCAGCGCGCCGCAGCCTGCCAGCACGCCCAAGACGCAGTAAAACAACCTCACCCCCCAACCCCCTCTCCGCGCACGGAGAGGGGGAGAAAAGCGCGGCGTGTCGCCCTTCACCCCTCTCGGCGTGCGAAGTGAAGGCCGGGGGCGAAGTTCGTTAGCGCCGCGCCGCACGGGATGAAGCGTCCTGCTCTCCGATCAGATCATCGAGCGACATGCCCGGCCCGCTGGTCTCCTCGTCGAGCAGATTGCGCGCTTCGGGCGTCAGTTCGCCATCCTCGTGCAGGTGGCGGCGCAGGCGGGCCCGCGAATCTTCGGCCCAGCCAAATTTGTGATCGAGAAGCGGCACGCCGTCAGCCTCAACCAGCAGCCGCCAGTCACCGAAACGGGCCATTCCGCCGTGGGCGCGCAGCCGCGACGGCGGGGTGAGCAGGTTAACGCCGCGCCGAAGCGACTGATTCTCCTCGTGAATGAACAACGTTTGCCCGTCGCTATCCACCAGTTCATAGCGAATACGGCCGGCGGCGCGGGTGGGCATGTTGAGCTGCACGAACGGCTGGATGAACTCGGCGTCTGGCTCGACCGGCGTGGTGCGGTGAATGGCGCGCTCGCCGCCGGGCAGAAAGGCGATCACTCCCACATCCACCGGGATGACCACTGTGCGCGAGAGTTCAAGGCCGGCCGCACGCGCCGCATCCACCGCGTGGGCGTAGGCCTCGTCGCTGCCCAGTTCGGTGAGCTGCGCCCGCCTCATCCGTGGTTTTGTGGGCCGGGGTGAAGATTCTTCGTGCGTGGAAGACGGGGGAGGTTCACTGCGCGGCGGATGGATCGCCCATTCAATCTGGCGGCCCAGTTCCTCGAAGCCCTCTTCCCAGCCCTCCTGCATGCCTTTGCGAACGCTGGCCTGGATAATAGCGCCGATCTGGTAGCCAATCGCCTTGCCGGTACGCGACCAGTCCTCGCCTGATGACCATTGAGCATCATCCGGGCGCTGCGGCGGTGGAACGGGACGGGCACGGCGCGCGCGGCGGCCGAGACGCGCCTGATGGGCGAGCAGCACGACGCCGATCAGCGCCATGATGGCCGCGATCTGCCAGACCTCGAAAAGAAAGAGGAAGGCGAGCAGAAGGAAGAATATGCCAGTGACGGCCTCGATCAGACGGCGTGGTTGCATGGGCGGTCGCTCTCGGCCGCCCGGCTAGTTCCGGCGCCCTGAACTGCGGGACGAAGGGGCATCGGCTTCCTGACTGCGCAGCAGCTCTTCGAGACTGACCGGGCTGTCGCTGGCGTCAGGGGTGGCGATGCGGCGGGCGGCCTGCTGCTGCGGCGCATCGGCGGTGCGGCGGCTGCGGCCGAGGCGCTCATCCACCGACGGCGCGACCGAGAAGCTGTGCGCGGCGATCAGCGCGCCATCTACCGACACGCGCAAATCCCATTCGCCGGCCGCAATCGTGTCCTCATAGCCATAAAGCGGAAGCTGGTGATCGGCGAGGATATTCATGACGCCATCGCGCAGGTAGGTCTTCATTTCATGCACGTAGGCCGTTTGTCCGTTCTGGTCAATCATTTCGTAGCGGACCACGGTCATGCGGTCGGCCTGGTACGGCTCGACGTGGAGGGTGATGAACGGGCGCACGCCGTCATCATCCTTCGAGGCCGAACGGGTGCGGCGCATATCCAGCCCGCGGTCGGTCGTTGCAGTCGCGATCAGGCCGATATCGAGCAGGTTGAAGCCCGCTCCGGCCACGCTGCCCCGGCGGCGGGCGCGCTCGACGGCCTCGCGGGCATCGGGGGACATTTTGGCGGCCGTGAAGGTGGCGCGCGACTTTTCGATCAGTTCATTGGCGCGGAAGTCAATCAGCGAACCGCCAAGCAGGAGGGCGTACATCAGCACGAGGGCAATCGTGACAGGCGCAGACACCACGCCGGAAATCAGCGCCAGCGCCACCATCGCGCCAAGGATAGTCAACCAGCCGATGAATTGCTTCCGCATCCGCATCACGAACGTTCCTGAATACCCCGAAGGTTTCGTCTTCTAGTATACGTCAGTTGACGCCCTGAAGTTCTACCGGGCAGGCGGATTCTCACGATTGATGTTACGAAGGCTGGCCTGCAAACCAAACTGAAGGCCACAATACGAAGAACGTCAGAAGCGCCTAGCGCGCAAGCGGGGAAAGGTGGCGCGCTCGCGAGTGCGCCCTACAACCAGGGGGCGAATCTCCGGGCGCGGTGCAGGAGGGTGTACAGCCTGCGCGTCGTCTCATTGTGCTGGGCCAGCTCGGGGCGAACGCCAATCAGCCGGTCGGTGAGGATGGACTGCGGGCGCACGAAGCGCATCAGCCCTTCCGGGCCGCCGCGCCGCCCCAATCCACTGCTCTTCACGCCGCCCATCGGCAGGGAGGGCGTGCCAAAGATGAGCTGCGGCTGGTTGATGCCCACATCGCCGCATTGCAAACCCCGCGCCAGCGCCTCGCCGCGTTTCAGGTTGCGCGTGAATATTGTCGCCGAAAGCCCGTATTCGCTGTCGTTGGCGAGTTCTACGGCTTGCTCGGCATCGCGCACACGCATGACGGCCAGCACCGGGCCGAAGGTCTCCTCGCGCATGATGCGCATCGAGTGATCGGTGTTGACGACGATGGCCGGCTCAAGGAAGCGCGGGCC
>JAEURB010000212.1 GCA_016788435.1 Anaerolineae bacterium
GATACCGATGTCTTCCCGTTCTATTCGAGCAATTACCCGCCGGTCTACCACCTGATGGCCGCGCCGTTCGTTTGGCTGTTCGGGCCGGAGTACTGGTACGGGCGGCTGCTCGGCTTTCTCGGCACACTGGTGGCAGCCGCGGCCATTGGGTTAGCCGTCTACCGCGAGGGCCGCGTGCGCTGGATCGCCGTCGCGGCAGGGCTGGCGTTCCTGGCCTCGAACACGGTCTATCACATCGGGCCGTTGTTCCGTCAGCACATGACCATGGTGATGTTCGAAGTCCTCGCCGTCGTCGTGCTGGCCAACGTCAACGAGATCGCCAGCACGGCCAAACGGCGGCGCACTCTGCTGTTCGGCATGATTCTGCTGCTCTGCGCGGGCTACACCAAGCAACTGGCGATTGCCACCGCGGCGGCTGTCTTCGTCTTTCTGTTCATCCGCAACCCGCGCCGGGCCATCGTGTGGGGTATCGGTTTCGCGCTGGCCGGTGGTGGCATCTTCCTGTGGATGAACTGGGCCACCAGCGGACAGTGGTGGCTGCAAACCATCGCCGCCAACGTCAACCCGTACATCATGGACCAAACGACCGGATTGTTCCGGCTCTGGTTCGCACTGCACGGCTTCCTGATCGTGCCGGCGGCACTGCTGGCCTTCTTCGAGATGTACTTCACACGGCTGTCGCTCTACGTTATCTGGCTGCTGGCGGCGGTCGCCAACAGTGCGCTCTCCGGCAAATGGGGCGCGGGAGACAGCTACTTCGCCACTGCCATCGCCGCTGTCTGCATCACCAGCGGCATCTTCTTCAGCCACTGGCTGCGTGGGGACTGGCGAGCCGCCGACAGCCGCTATACGCGCCTGCTGGCCCCGCCGCTGCGGAAGGCCCGCCCTGCCCTGATTGGCGCGGCCTGCATCCTTATACCGCTGGCCTACATCGGCTACGGCGCGGCCACCGTCAAGATGCCAACCAGCGGCCCGCTGTTCGCGCCACTGGCGGCGGCGCTCGGCCTGCGGGCCAATGCCGATAACGGCTTCTACGACTCGGCCGGACGCATCGCCGGCGGCTATGCCGACATCGGCCATTTCACCACGCCGGAGGATGTGGCGGCGGGCTGGCGCATCGTCGAGCGTGTGCGCGCAGCCCAAGGCCCCGTTCTGAGCGAGGAAGCCGCCTTCACCCTGCGCGCCGGGAAGGAAGTCATCACCAACCCTACCCAACTCCTCAACCTTGACCTGAACGGCCGCTTCGATTCGACCGAATTAGTGCGGATGATCGAGGGTCACGAGTTCGGGCTGGTCATCCTGCGCGCATCGTTCTATCCACCCGCCGTGATGGACGCCATCGAGGCGAACTACACGTTGAGCGAGATCATCCACATGAACGGCTTCGACTACCGGCTGCTGGAGCCGAAGCAGGACGGAGGAACGGAATGACCACTGCTTACGTCACCCATCCGCGCTATGTGGAACACCATCTGCCCGAACACCCGGAACACGCCGGGCGCATTCGGGCGGTCTGGAAACGCCTGGACGAGGACAGCCAGCTTGCCGCGCTGCAGCGGGTCGAGGCCCGGCCAGCCACCCGCGAGCAGGTGCTGCTCGTACACGACGCCGATTACTTCGCCCTGCTCGAACGCACCTCACACATGCCAATCACGGCGCGGCTGGACCCCGACACCTACGCCAACCCGGTTACGTTTGAGATCGCGCTGCTGGCCGCCGGCGGCGTAATCAAAGCGGTGGACAGCGTATTGAGCGGCACGGCCGATAACGCGCTGGCTGCAATACGGCCGCCCGGTCATCACGCCATCGCTGGCCGCGGGATGGGCTTCTGCCTCTTCAACAACGCCGCCGTCGCCGCCCGTTACGCCCAGCAGGCCCATGGCATCGAGCGCGTGGCCATCGTGGATTACGACGTGCATCACGGCAACGGCACAAACGACATATTCTACGACGACCCAAGCGTGCTGTTCATCTCGCTGCACCAGTATCCGCTGTACCCGATGCAGGGGCTGGCCGATGAAACGGGCGCTGGCGCGGGCAAAGGCGCGACCATCAACCTGCCGCTGCCGGCGGGGAGCGGCGACGCCGCCTACGCGCGCGCCTTCAGCGAGGTGGTCGAACCGGCCCTCGCCCGTTTCCAGCCGGAGTTGCTGATCGTATCGGCCGGGCACGACGCCCACTGGATGGATCCGCTGGCCGGTATGAACCTGAGCCTGACCGGGTTCGCTGACCTCAACGCCAGGCTGAACCGCATGGCCGTTGAATTGGGCAGCCGCATCGTTTATGTGATGGAAGGTGGCTATAACCTGGACGTTCTGGGCTATGGCTGGCGCAACATCGCGCGGCAGCTGCTTGGCCTCGCGCCCGATGACCCGCTCGGCCCCGCGCCCGCTTCACACGAGCCGGACCTCAGCGCCTTGCTCAATCGGCTAAGTGATCTTCACCATCTTCGCTAGAGTCCAGCGGCTTCGACTTGAAGCGATGCAGCACGACCAGCACGAACCAGATGATGACGGTCATGCCGATGCCGACGAACCAGTTGCCGGTTCCAATCGCCATGCCCATCGCGGCCGTCACCCACATGGTAGCGGCCGTCGTCAGGCCGTGCACACTGCGCCCGTCCTTGATGATCGCGCCCGCGCCGAGGAAGCCCATGCCGGGGATGATCTGCGCTGCCACACGCGCCGGGTCGGCGCCGGGGAACGCCACTATAGATAGGGCAGTGAACAGACACGAACCCATCGCGATCAGCGTCATCGTGCGCAGGCCCGCATCTCGATGCCGCCGTTCACGGTCAAAGCCGATGATCATGCCCAGGATACCGGCCAGCAGCACTTGAGCAACGATGAGTGCCTGAGTTTGCAGCGGTAGCTCAAACATCGTCATTCGCCTATGGCGCGGTGCAGCACGGTAATCTGTTCCGCGATTTGCTCCAGATCGGTTCGCTGCGCGGAATAGCGGGACGCAAGCACTTCCAGTTGGCTGAAGATCGGCGCGACCACCTGCTGACCATACTGGCGCAGGCGTTCCTTTTCCTTGCGCGTCAAGGTCTCCAGCGCATCGAGGTAAGTCGCCTTGACGGTATCCACCTTGGCGTCGAACTCGGTACGCACTCGCGTATTCGCGCGCTGCCAGTACATGATGCTGGCTGCCCCGCCAATGATCGCCACCGGCGCAGCCACCACGAAGGCGAGCGTGG
>JAEURB010000266.1 GCA_016788435.1 Anaerolineae bacterium
CCGCAGCGCAGCTATGGTGACCGCCCACCCCGGCGCGAAGGCGACAGCCGCCCGCCCCGCCGGTATGGAGATCGCCCGCAGGGTGACCGTCCGCCCCGCCGCGATGGCGACAGCCGCCCGCCACGCCGTGACGGTGATAGCCGCCCGCCACGTTCCTATGGAGATCGCCCGCAGGGTGACCGCCCGCAGCGCAGCTATGGCGACCGTCCGCCACGCCGTGACGGTGACAGCCGTCCGCCGCGCTCCTACGGCGACCGCCCGCAGGGTGACCGCCCGCAGCGCAGCTATGGTGACCGCCCACCCCGGCGCGAAGGCGACAGCCGCCCGCCCCGCCGGTATGGAGATCGCCCGCAGGGTGACCGTCCGCCCCGCCGGTATGGAGATCGCCCGCAAAGCAGCCGTCCGCCGCGTTCCTACGGCGACCGCCCGCCCCGCCCCCGCGATGATCGTCCACCGCGCCAGGAGGGCACTGATCGCCCGCCCCGTAAGAAAGATGAGGAAAGCGGCGAGTGAGCGAGCCTTCGCTTGACGCGTCCGTTCAGGCGTTCGTCGCCCGCCAGCCTGGTCTGGCGTGGCGGCGGCGCTGGTTGTGCGCCTTCATCCGCTTCTGGATGCGAATACTCGGCAGAATGACGATTACCGGGATGGAGCATGTGCCGCCATCCGGCCCCACGCTAATCATCATGAATCACGCCACCTACCTCGACCCGGTAGTCGTGATGGGCGCAATGAACGAGCGCTTCGTCGTTCCCATGTCGAAAGCCGAGAACACCCGCAGTCCAATCGTCGGCCCGTTCATCTGGTGGTACGGCGCCTATACCGTCAATCGCGGTGTCGTGGATCGGCAGGCGCTGATGACCTCGATTGAGCTCATCAAGGCGGGCCAGATGATCGCCATCTCGCCCGAAGGCACGCGCCATCCTGAAGGCCTTTCCCGCCCGAAAGATGGCGTCGTTTATGTAGCCAGTAAGTCCGATGCGGTCATGGTACCGGTCGCCGTCAGCGGCCTGCAAAACTGGCAGAAAACTATTCCCACCTTGCGTCGCCCGAAAGTTCAGGTTAACTTCGGCCAGCCGTTCCGCCTCAAGCTCGACGGGCGTACGCGCATCCCGCGTGACGAGTTGAGCGCCATGAGCGAAGAGCTGATGTATCAACTCTCCCGCGCCGTTGCCGACCCGGCTTTGCGCGGCGAGTACGCCGACTTGAGCAAGACAACGACGGAACTAATCGAGTTTGTAGACCCGCGCACGGGCGAACCACTGCCCGCTGCGCCCGCCGTGCACTCAGAGGCGGCAGGAGGTGACTAGCGCGTAACAATCACGTACCGCAGGTGAGCGCATGGCCCGGTCCCACACTGGCCGGGTGACGAGGTGACGGTTCCTCGCCGCAGGGCGAGGCTAACCCCGGTTCGCCGGGGGAACATCGAGTGATCAGCGGATGCCGTCAGGGCGAACTCCACCGCCCTCCACCTGCCCCAAACATGCGGATTGGCCCTGGCAAGACGGCGCGGCAACACGCCGGTAAACAGGCCAATCTGTGGAGATGAACCGCCCGGCCCGCCCTCAATCGAGCCGGCGCAGCGATTCGGCCATCGGCCCCCGCGCGGCCTGTGATGGCGAGCGCCCAACCTCATTCGACAACTGAACATGATGGAGGCCTCGCAACGCCATGTGCGGAATTGTCGGCTATGTCGGGCCGCGCAATGCGCCCCCGATAATCCTTGATGGGCTCGGCCGCCTCGAATACCGGGGCTATGATTCGGCCGGTTTGGCGGTCTGGGCCCATGGCGCGCTGGTTGTGCGCCGCGATGTGGGCAAGCTGGCCAATTTACGCCAGCGCGTAGAGGCGTCGCCGGTCACCGGGCAGGTGGGTATCGGCCACACCCGCTGGGCCACACATGGCGCACCCGCCGAGCGCAATGCCCATCCTCACCTGAGCATGGATGGCGAATTCGTCGTCGTTCACAATGGCATCGTCGAAAACTACCGCGAGCTGCGCGACGAGCTGACCAGTGAAGGCGTCCGCTTCGACTCGGACACCGATACCGAAGTCATCGTCCAACTCATCGCCCGCTTCGCGCAGGATGGCGCGCACGGTGACGTCACCGAGGCGACCCGCCGCGCGGTTTCGCTGCTGCGCGGGGCGCACGCCATCGTCGTACTCAGCCGCAGCCAGCCCGACCGGCTCGTCGCCACGCGCATTGGCAATGCTGGCGGCGTGGCGCTTGGCCTGGGCGACGGCGAAACCTTCATCGCCTCAGATATTCCCGCCATCATCGAGCAAACGCGGCGCATGGTCTTCCTTGAGAGCCACCAACTCGCCACGCTCACCGCTGGCGGCTGCTCGATCCAGACGCTGGACGGTGTTCCGGTCTCGCCCAATGTACAAACGATTGGCTGGGACCCGGTAAGCGCGGCGCGTGGCGAATACAGTCACTTCATGGAGAAGGAGATCTTCGAGCAAGCCCGCAGTATCACCGACACTATTCGCGGGCGGGTGGACTTCGAACGCGGTGAGGTCACACTGCCCGGCCTGCACCTCTCGCCAGAAGAAGCCCGTTCCATCCGCCGCATCGTCACGGTCGCCTGCGGCACCAGCTATTACAGCGCCCTCGTCGGCAAGTTCTTCATCGAGCAGCTGGCCCGGTTAAACGTCGAGGTGGATTACGCCAGCGAGTTTCGCTACCGCAACCCGATCCTCGAGCCCGGCGATACTGTCCTTGCCATTACCCAAAGCGGCGAAACGGTGGACACGCTGGCCGCAATGGATGAAGCGCGCGGCAAAGGCGCGCGGCTGTGGAGCATCGTCAACGCCATCGGCAGCCAGGCGATGCGCGTTTCCGATGGCTTCATCACCATGAACGCCGGGCCAGAGATTGGCGTGGCTTCCACCAAGGCCTTCACCGCCAGCATCGTCGCCCAATACCTGTTGGCGCTCTATCTGGCACAGCGTCGCGGCACATTGACGGAAGCCGAGCGGCGCGCCCACACGCACGATCTGGCGCGCCTGCCCGATCTCGTCGGCCAAACGCTGGAGCGCCTGCCTGAACTGACGCCCCTCGCGGCGCAGTTCCACACCGCCACCAACTTCCTCTATCTTGGGCGCGGCCTGAATTACCCAATCGCGCTTGAGGGTGCGCTCAAGCTCAAGGAAATCAGCTATATCCACGCTGAAGGCTACCCTGCCGGCGAGATGAAGCACGGGCCGATTGCGCTGCTCGACGAGCATATGCCGGTGCTGGCCATTGCACTGCAGGATGCGGTGTACGACAAGATGATCAGCCAGATCGAACAGGCCAAAGCGCGTGGGGCAACCGTGATCGCGCTGGCCACTGACGGCGACGAGTTCATTCGCGCCAAAGCTGACTACGTGATCGCTATTCCAGCCGTCCCGCCGCTTCTCGCGCCGGTGCTGGCGGTGCTGCCGCTGCAAATGCTGGCTTATGCCATCGCCGTCCGCCGTGGCGCCGACGTGGATCAGCCGCGCAACCTGGCCAAGAGCGTCACCGTCGAGTAGCGCATCGGCAGTCTGGGGCGCCTCGTCCGGGTGACGCGCCGCCCCGCGTTGGCTATACTTCCAGTTGAAAGTGAGAGCGTCGGCGCTCAGGCTCACTCTTCCACTTTCTGCTTTTTACTTTGTACCTTTCACTACTTTGTACTTCGTCCTCACCGAAGGCCTGTCATTGTGCGTATTCTCATCACCGGAATCGGCGGTTTTGTCGGCAGCCATCTCGCAGCACATTTGACGGTGGCGCGGCCCGACGCCGAAATTCATGGCACGACCATG
>JAEURB010000294.1 GCA_016788435.1 Anaerolineae bacterium
GCGCACTGGGTGCTGTCGTCGCACAAGCACACCGACCACTTCGACCTCGACACGCTGGCCCCGCTGCTCGCCAACTCCCCCGAGGCGAAACTGATCCTGCCGGCGGCCAACGTTGGGCTTGCCGTGGATGGCGGGCTAAAGCGCGAGCAACTGCTGCCGACGCTCGGCGACGAACGGGTGCTGGAACTGGAAGGCCTCACCCTCCATACCGTGCCTTCGGCGCACCCGGGCTTCGACTACAACGAGGAGACCGGTTATCCGTTCATCGGCTTCGTGCTGGAGATGGATGGCGTGACGATTTACCACAGCGGCGACACGTTGGCCTACTCCGGGCTGGTGGAACGCTTGCTGGAATATCAGCCCGATCTGCTGTTCCTGCCGATCAACGGCCACCCCGCCCGGCTGGATTCGCTCGGTGTGCCGCCGAATATGAACGCTGAGGAGGCGCTGGCGCTGGCGCAAGCTGTCAAGCCGAAGCTCGTCATCCCCCACCACTACGACATGTTCACCTTCAACACGGCGGACGTGAACCGCTTTGCCAACCGTGCCCGCGAACTGAGCGTGCCGTATGCCGTCCTGCGCCCTGGTGAAAGGTATACTTGGGCGGATGAATAAGAAAGACAACGCAAAGAACGCGAAGGGGTTTGAAAAGGCTCTCATCCCCTAACCCCTTCTCCCAGGTGGAGAAGGGGAAATAACCTGAGTTTCGGCGTACATCCTGTGGTCAGCAACCCTTTCGCGGCACTCAATCCTCATCCGTTGCGCCCGCGTGCCGCTGCCGCGTTGCGTCACTCCAGTCTACCGGGCGTTCACCTGCCATCTGCTCGTCTGATCTATGCTGGATCGATACTGGCCTGCGGTGAGATGTGCCACGTGTCCGGAATTCTGTCCGGTTGTCCTGTAACTTCTTCCCTCAGTCCGAGTCCGCTATTTTGATTCTGTCCGGTTGTCCGCTCTTTCACAGGCTTGCTAACAGCGCCGCATCCTCCCCTCAGCCGTGCGCGGAGCGGGGCCGGGGGTGAGGTTTCGTTCGAGCGCATACCACAGCCTGAGGGGTGAGAAATGCTATCCGAAATTCAGGCTAAATAGGCCCCTTCCCTCTCCACTTGGGAGAGGGACTGAGGGGTGAGGGCCGCTAAAGCACATTTCAAACACGCCCTACGCCTGTTCATCCCCGCCGCGCGTGAGGCGGTAGGCGACGAGCAGCGCCGGCAAGGTGATCAGGATCGTGAAGATGGCCGCCACGTTGGTCACGGGCCGGTCACGCGGGCGCGGAAGCTGGTTGTAGATCCAGATTGGCAGCGTTTGCTGCTGCGGCCCGGCCGTGAAGTTGGTGACGATGATTTCGTCGAACGACAGCGCGAAGGCCAGCAGGCCGCCCGCCAATAATGCCGTCGCCATCGTCGGCAGGATGATGTAGCGGAACGTTTGCAGCGCCGTCGCGCCGAGGTCCATGCTGGCCTCGTTCATGGAGGGCGAGGAACGGCGCAGGCGGGCGACGGCGTTGTTGTAGACCGTCACCACGCAGAACGTCGCATGGCCGATGATGATCGTCCACATCGAGAACGGGATGCCGTACTGGTTGATGGACGAGCGCAGCGCGATACCGGTGACGATGCCCGGCAGCGCAATCGGCAGCAGCACCAGCAGTGAGATCATCTCTTTGCCGAAGAACTTCGTGCGCGAGAGCGCCAGCGCCAGCAGAGTGCCGAGCGCCATCGCTACCAGCGTGGCTATGGCCGCCACCTGCAGCGAGGTCGCCAGCGCGCGCCAGAAGTCCTCGCGCTGGAACAGCACCCCAAACCAGGTCGTCGTCAGGCCGGGCGGCGGGAAGGTGAAGGCCGCCTCTTCGGTCGTGAAGGCGTAGAGGAAGATCACCAGCACCGGGAAGTTGAGGAAGGCGATGACGGCGAAGGCGGCGAGCTTGAGCGGCCACGAGGCGCGCGGCTGATCAGAGCGCATCGAAAGCCCCCAGTTTGCGGGCGATCAGCAGGTAAACGCCCATGATGGCCATCGGCACCACGGTGAAGGCGGCGGCCAGCGGGAACGTACCGGCCGTGCCGTAGAAAGTATAGACCGCGCTGCCGATGAAGAAGGCCGAGTTGCCGATGATGCCGGGGATGATGTAATCGCCCAGCGTCAGCGAGAAAGTGAAGATCGAGCCAGCCACCACGCCCGGAAAAGCCAGCGGCAGGATGACTTTGCGGAACGTCATGCCGGGCCGCGCGCCCATATCGGCCGACGCTTCGAGGTACGATTTCGGCACCCGTTCGAGGGCGGCCTGCGTGGGCAAAATCATGTAAGGCAGCCAGATGTAGAGAAAGACCACGAACATGCCGATGTAAGACGTGCTGAGCGACGCGCCGCCAATGGACGGGATGCTCAGGACTGCGTCCAGCACACCGGTCAGCCCCAACTGCGCCAACACCCAGTTCAGGATGCCCTCGTTGCTCAAAATCAGCTTCCAGGCGTACACACGCACCAGATAACTGCTCCACAGCGGCATCATCACGCCCAGAAAGAACAGCACCTTCGTGCGCCCACGCGCGTAGCGCGCAATATAGTAGGAGATCGGAAAGCCGACGATGGCCGCCGCGATGGTGACGGCTGCCGCCATCGCCACCGAGCGCAGGATAATATCCAGATTGGCCGGCTGCAGAAGCTGCTGATACGTCGCCAGCGTGAATTTCGGGATGATACGGCCACTCAGCGAGTCAGTGGTATAGAAGCTGACCAATACCATTTGCAGGATCGAGCTGAAGTAGATGACGACCATCCACAGCAGCGGCAGGGCCAGCAACGCGATCAGCGTGGCATTCGGGTGGCGGTAGAAGAAGCGCAGCACACTCCGCCACAGCGAAGCCGGCGGAGCGGCGCGCAGGGTGATGCCCGTCTCAGTCATGCTGCACCCGCCGCTCGGAATCCTGCTTCCAGATTACGCGCACGCGGCTGCCCCGCACGGCTGAAACGGCCGCGCCGTGTTCGATGTTCTGGGCGATGACGATAGCCTCACCGCCGCCGTCGAGGTCAATCAGAAAGCGCGTATTCATGCCGAGATAGACTACGTCATGCACGATGCCAGGCGCGCTGCGCGAATCGGGCGGCGTGGGGTCGTCCGGCAGCGCCAGGCGGAGCTTTTCGGGGCGAATGGCGAACGGCTGCTCGGAACCGGACAATCGCAGCGCGACCTCGCCCGCGTAGACGTTGGACGTACCGACGAAGGTAGCGACGAACGGCGTGGCCGGGTTCTCGTAAATCTCGTTCGGTGTGCCCACCTGCTCGATGCGCCCGGCGTTGAACACGGCGATGCGGTCGCTCATGGTCAGCGCCTCTTCCTGATCGTGCGTGACGAAGATGAAGGTGATGCCCACCTCGCGCTGAATCGTCTTCAACTCCACCTGCATCTGCTGGCGCAGCTTGAGGTCGAGCGCGCCCAGCGGCTCGTCAAGCAGCAGCACGGCCGGGTGGTTGATCAGGGCGCGGGCGAGCGCGATGCGCTGGCGCTGGCCACCCGATAGCTGGCTCGGCTTGCGTTTGCCCACGTCCGGCAGGCGCACCAGTTCGAGCATCTCCTGAACACGCTTGTGGCGCTCGGCCTTCGGCGCTTTTCGGATCATCAGGCCATAGCCGATATTGTCCTCAACCGTCATATGCGGAAAGAGCGCATAGTCCTGGAAGACGGTGTTCACGTCGCGCTCGTAGGGCGGAACCCCGGCCATTTCCTTGTCGTGCAGGGTGATGCTGCCGGCCGTCGGCTGTTCGAAGCCGGCGATCATACGCAGGCAGGTCGTTTTGCCAGAACCCGACGGGCCGAGCATCGAGAAGAACTCGCCGTCCACAATCTCCAGCGACAGATCGTCCACCGCCCTGACCGTGCCGAACTGCTTGGTCACTCCGGAGAAGCGAATAGCGATGGAACGCGGCGTTTCTGCATCCATAGGCGTGCGCTTTCGTAAACGAGAGTGCTGAATAGCGAGTGCTGGGAGCTGTGAACGAGCCGGCCGGCGCGAGACGGACACACACTCGCTACTCAGCCCTCAGCACTTCGTACTAGTTCCTGATCATCACATGCTTGGTAATGCGGTAGTCGTTGACCGACTCGGCAGACAGGTCTTTACCGAAGCCGGACTGCTTGAAACCGCCGTGCGGGGTTTCGGACGCCAGCGGGATGTGGTCGTTAATCCAGACCGTGCCGAACTCCAGCTCGCGCGAAAGCTGCATGGCGCGGCCCACATCCTGCGTCCAGACGCTGGCCGCCAGCCCATACAGCACATCGTTGCCCAGCGCGGCTGCTTCCTCCGCGCCCTTAAAGGTGTTGACCGTCAGCACCGGCCCGAAAACCTCGCTCTGGATGATCTCGGACTTCTGATCGGCGTTCACAATCACGGTCGGCTCGAAGAAATAGCCGGCGTCGAAACCAGCCGGGGCCGCGCCGCCGGTCAGCACCTTTGCGCCGGAGGCTTTCGCGCGTTCGACGAAACCCTGCACGCGCTCGCGCTGCGCCGCCGAAATCAGCGGCCCCATCGTCACGCCTTCGTCCCACTGGCGGCCGACTTTCACGGCGCGCATCTGCTCGACCAGCGCCTCGATCACATCGTTGGCGCGGCCGGCTTCGACGTAGACGCGGGTGGAGGCTGTGCAGTCCTGGCCCGTGTTGAATGTCGCGGTACGCGCCGCGCACTCAGCCACCGTCTCAACATCCACATCGTCAAAAACGATGAACGGGGCTTTGCCGCCCAGTTCGAGATGGACGCGCTTGAGTGTGTCGGCGGCGGTCTTCATGATCTTCTTGCCGGTGCCGGTCGAGCCGGTCAGGCTGACCATCCGCACGTCGGGGTGCTCGACCAGCGCCTGGCCGGTGTCGTTACCCCCGCTGAGGATATTGACAACGCCCGCCGGAATACCCGCTTCGGCGATCAGTTCGCCGAGCATCAGCGTGGTCACCGGAGTGCCGGGTGCGGGCTTGAGGACGATGGTGCAACCGGCGGCCAGCGCCGGGCCGATCTTCCAGACCGCCATCATCAGCGGGTAGTTCCACGGCGCGATCTGGCCGACCACGCCAACCGGCTCTTTTCGGTAAATTGATGTGTAGCCTTTGGCATATTCGCCTGCGCTGTGCCCATGAGTATCGCGAGCAGCGGCGGCGAAGAAGCGCAGATTGTCCACCGCAAACGGCATATCCGCGCCCAGGCTCACCCATTCATAGGGCTTGCCGGTATTCTGGCTTTCGGCGCGGGCGAGTATCTCGGCGTTGGCTTCGAGCAGATCGGCCAGCTTCCAGATCGCCTTCGAGCGTTCGGCCGGGGTCAGGCGCGACCAGCGGCCATCGTAGAAAGCTGTTTTCGCCGCTTGCACGGCAGCGTCCACATCGGCACGACTGGCGTCGAACACTTCGGCAACCGGCAAGCCGGTCGCCGGGTCTTCGACCAGCATCAGGCGGCCGCCCTGTGAGTCCACCCACTGATTGTTGATCCACAGCTTCAACTGCTTCATGTCACATTTTCCTCTTGTGCCGTTGAAGATTGTTCCGGCGGCCGTTCGGGAGGCAACCGGAGAGGGATAGAGACGGGGCGCTGACTCAGCGATGCGGCCAGCGCCCTGTACGGGAGGCAGCCGCTCAGGCTGCCGACGAAGGAACGAAGCGGACGATTACCGGCCGCCGATCACGGCCACAAAGCTGGTCACCCACTCGTAGTACGGCACACATACATCCCCCCGCTCATCACCGCAGGAAGTCGTCGGCGTTTGCCAGAAGCGGATCAGGTCGAAGTTGTCGAAGCCGTTGGTCGCGCAGCCGGTGTCAGTGAGCAGTTCGTTGCCCGTGCAGGCGGCCGGAACAGCGGGAACCGAACCGAACCACGCGGCCAAATCGCCCTGAACCTGCGGGCTGAGCGAGTGCTCCATCCACAAATAGGCGCAGTTCGGATGGGGGGCGTTGATGTGCATCATGGTCGTATCCGCCCAGCCCGTCGCGCCTTCCTGCGGGATGGTGCTGGAAATTGGCTGGCTGTCGGCCTGCAGCAGGTTGACCTGGAACGGCCACGAGCTGGAGGCGACGACGCCTTCGTTGATGAAGTCATCCACCTGGATGCCCGCATCGTGCCAGTAGCGGCCGACCAGCAGACGCTGCTGGCGCAGCAGGTCGAGGGCGGCGTTGAACTGATCGCGGTCGAGCGCGTACGGGTTGGTGATGCCGAGTTCCGGATTGTGGAACATCAGGTACTGGGCGGCATCGGCGATGTAGATCGGGCCGTCATAGGCCTGCACGCGGCCCACATTGCTCTCGCCATCCGGCAGCATTTGCTCCTCGAAGACCACGTTCCAGCTTTCGGGCGCTTCGGGGAAGGTATCAGTGTTGTACATCAGCACGTTCGGGCCCCACTGGTAGGGCGTGCCGTAGTGTTCAGCGACACCATCACCATCGGTATCCACCGTGTGCCAGGGGGCGTTCTGCAGGCGTTCGTCCACCGTGCCCCAGCTCGGAATCAGGTCGGTGTTGATCGGCTGAACGCGGCCGCCGTAAACCAAGCGCAGGCTGGCATCGCCAGACGCTGTCACCAGGTCGAACAGGCCCTCGTTCATGAGCGCCACCATCTCGTCGGAAGTGGCGGCCGTCTTGACGTTGACCATACAGCCGGTTTCTTCCTCGAAGCTGGTCACCCAGTCGTAGGCGGGGTCGGTTTCGCCGCTTTCGATATAGCCCGGCCACGCAACAATATCCACCTGTCCTTCTCCGGGGCCGAGTTCGGTCAGCGGAGCTGGGGGCTGGGCGGCCGCTATGCTCAAGGGGATGAGCAGCGCCAGTACCAGAATCACAAATAACGACTTACGCATGGTGATTTGCACTCCTCACGGTCTGTCGGGACAATATTCTCGGGGTAATCGGGCCTTCCCCGAAATTTGATTATGACAGTGGTATTGAGTTTTCCGCAATGCGCGCACCAACGCGATACTTAAGCCCGTTGATAATGTGCTTCGACTTCGTGCAACTTGCCCGAATAAGTCCACCGTGATTGCAGGGATACTCCGCTTTGCGCTAAGGTCTGGCGCAAACGATTGCATGGAGGCGAACCAGCCTATGGCGACCGCAGCAGTAGCCGGAACAGGCTTCATCGGGCCGGTGCATGTCGAGGCGCTGCGCCGCGCCGGCGTGAGCGTTCGCGGCATCCTTGGCGCAAGCCCAGAAGAAAGCCGCCGGGCCGCTGATGCGCTGGGACTGGCCATCGCCTACGGCAGCTACGAGGACGTGCTGCGCGATACCGCCGTCGACTCCGTTCATCTGGCGACGCCCAACAAGCTGCATTTGAGCATGGCGACGGCGGCGCTCGAAGCAGGCAAGCACGTCGTGTGCGAGAAACCGTTGGCCATGACGTCGGCCGAAACCGCGCAGCTCGTTACGCTCGCGCAGCGTCATCCCCAGCAGGCCGCCGCGGTCAACTACAACATCCGCTTCTACCCGCTGATTCATCATGCCCGCGACCTCGTGCAAAGCGGCGAAATCGGGCAGGTCTACTCTGTGCGCGGCGGCTACATTCAGGACTGGCTACTTTACGATACGGACTGGAACTGGCGCTTGCTGCCTGAAGAAGGCGGCGATTTGCGCGCCATCGGCGATATCGGCACGCACTGGATGGACCTAATCCATTTCATCACCGGGCTGCGCGCCGAACAACTGGTGGCTGACCTCGGCATCCTCATCCCCATCCGCAAAATGCCGCGCAAAGCCGTCGCCACCTTCAAGGGGAAAGAGCAGCACGCCGAGCCGGTCGAGTATGACCCGGTGAAGATCCGCACCGAGGATTGGGGCAGCGTACTGTTTCGCTATGCAAGCGGGGCGCGCGGCGCGATGAGCGTGTCGCAGGCTACGGCCGGGCGCAAGAACAGGCTCGACTTCGAGATCGCTGGCTCGAAAAGCACGCTGGCGTGGAACTCGGAGCGCCCGAACGAGTTATGGGTTGGCCACCGTGACCGCCCGAACGAGATTGTCATGAAAGACCCGTCGCTGATGTCGGAGGGCGGGCGCGCCATCGCCGGCCAGCCGGGCGGCCACGCTGAGGGTTTCTCCGACACCTTCAAGCAGCTTTTCCGCACCTTCTACGATTACATCGCCGCCGGAAATTTCAATGCGCCGCGACCTTACCCGACCTTCGAGGACGGCCATCAGGAAGCCGTGCTATGCGAGCGCATACTAGCCAGCCAGCGCGAGGGGCGGTGGGTGGAGGTACAAAGTTGAAAGTACTGAGTGCTGAGTACTGAGTGAAAGACAGGCCCTTCAACTCAGTACTCAGCACTCAGTACTCAGCACTTCGTTTCGTGAACTGAGTAAGGACGCCTTCTATGCCTATGCGACTTGGCTACGTCACTGCAATTTTGCCCGACTGGACGCTCGAACAGCACCTGAAGTTCGCGGCGGAAGAGGGCTTCGACAGTATCGAGGTTATGTGCTGGCCCGCTGGCAAGGCCGAGCGCCGCTACGCCGGGGTGACGCACATTGATGTCACCCACTTCACGGCGGCCGATGCTGAGCGCATCAAGGGTCTGCTGCGTTCGTCACCGGTGCGAATTTCCAGCCTCGGTTACTATCCGAACCCGCTGACGCCCGACCCCGCCGAAAGCGCCACCTATGTCGAGCATATCAAGAAGCTGATCGCTGCATCGGCCATGCTCGGCATCAACGTCGTGACCACCTTCGTTGGCCGCGACCCGGCGCGTTCGATTGAGGACCAGTGGGGCGACTTTGAGGCCACCTGGAAGCCGATTGTCGCCTTCGCCGAGGCGCAAGGCGTAAAAGTCGGCATCGAAAACTGCCCGATGCTTTTCTCGCTCGACGAGTGGCCGGGCGGCAAGAACCTGGCCATTTCGCCGGAAGTTTGGCGGCGGATGTTCGCGTCGATCCCCAGCGACGCGTGGGGCCTGAACTTCGACCCGTCACACCTGATCTGGCAGCACATTGATTACCTGCGCGCCATGAAGGAATTCGGGCATCGCTTCGTCCATGTGCACGCCAAGGACACGCGGATTGACCCCGACTTGCTGTATGAGCGCGGCATCATGGGTCTGAAATGGCACCGCCCGAAGCTGCCCGGCCTGGGCAATGTGGACTGGGGCGCGTTCTTCGCGACGCTCACCGATCTGAACTACCGGGGCGATGTGGCGATTGAAGTCGAGGATCGCGCCTACGAAAGCTCGGAAGCGGATGTGCTGATTTCGATCCGGCAGTCGAAGCGCTATCTGGAGCCATTCATTCGCTGAGAACCACGCCCAACCTCACTCCCTTTTGACCGATGAGTGCGGAAGGGGGTGAGGTTTGATGAAGTTCAGCGGCTGGAGTGCATCGTGGTGTATTCGTATTTATCAGCGCGGTATTCGGCGACCGACAGTTCGATGATTTCGCCCGACTCGAGATAGGCTGTAGTGGTGACGCGCAGCAGCGGGGCGCGTACCGCCACCCGCAGAAGTTCGGCCTGCCGCTTGTCGGCCGTGATGGCGCTGACCGTGTGGACGATTTCGGTGATGACCAGATGGTAATTGCGGCTGAGCACATCATAAAGCGACTCGTGGGTGAAATCGCAGTTCTCCAGCCCGGGGCAGTAATCGGTGACCACAATCGCCGTTTGCAGGGCGATCGGCTCGTCGCTGCCGTAACGCAGCCGCGTGAGCCGCAGACACGGCGCGCCCGCTACTGCTTGCAGCGCCGGCGGGTCGGCTGGGCCAATCACGCTCACCTGTTTGTCGAGCACGACCGAGCGCGGAATCAGCCCCATATCTTCCATCTGGCGGCTGAAGCTTTGCGCCAGCGAAAACTGGCGGCGATCCCGGCTGGCGCTGACAACCGTGCCGTGGCCGGCCTTGCGCGTGATCAGATGGTCGCTTACAAGGCGGCCGAGCGCCGTTCGGATGGTATGCCGCCCCACCCCGTAAGCCTGGGCCAGTTCCAGTTCAGTAGGCAGCAGGTCACCGCTCGACACCGCCGGCGACTTCAACAGCGAGCGCAGATCGGCTTCCACCTGGTAGTAAAGCGGGATCGGGCTATCGGGGTTGACGTGGGTGATGGGGAACTCGCTCAGCGTGAGCTGTCGAAGCGCCATAGATTATTTGACTCACTGTATTGGTGTGGCTAAAATGTTCGGATGTATGGAACTTTATGGGTAAATGTATCCTGAAGTTCGATAGCGCGCAAGGTAGTTCGGTGGTCTGGTTTTCCAGGAGGTTCTCTATGCGTCACAAAATGCTCGTCGTGGCCGCCATTCTGGCGATCGTCGTACTTGGTATCGGGGCGGTTTCGGCCCAGGAAACGTACACCATTGGTATTTCCAACAGCTTCGTCGGCAGCGAGTGGCGCACGCAGATGATTCAGAATATTGAAGACACTGCCGCTGAACTCGAAGAAGCGCTCGGCATTGACATTGAATTGGTCATCGAGAGTGAAGACACTGATGCAGCGGGCCAGGAACAGCAGATCCTGAACCTGATTAATCGTGGCGTGGATGGCATCATCGTTAACCCCGGTGACGCCGAGGCGCTCCGTCTGACGCTCGAAGACGCGGTCGCCCAGGGCATCCCGGTCATCTCGATTGACCAGGAAGTGGATGGCGAAGGCGTCGTCAACGTCGTGATTGACCAGAGCGAATGGGCCCGAATCAGCGCCCGTTGGCTGGCCGAACAGCTCGGTGGCGAAGGCAAGATCGTGTTGATCGAAGGCTTCGTCGGCCACCCCGCCAACACCGCACGCATGACTGGCGTGGAAGAAGTGCTGGCTGATTACCCCGGTATCGAGGTCGTGGGCCGTGAAACCGGCTCGTGGGACCAGGCAACGGGCCAGCAGGTGATGTCGGACTTCCTGGCGTCGCTGCCGGAAATTGACGGCGTGTGGACGCAAGACGGCATGGCCTTCGGTGTGCTCAACGCGCTGCGCACGGCCAATCCCGACGTGTGGCCGATTGCCAGCGGCGAAGCCCGCGCGGACTTCATCCAGGCGTGGGGCGAGGTTGTCGAGGAGAATCCCGATTTCCAGACCATCGGCGTTGTGAACCCGCCCGGCGTGGCTTCCGACGGCCTGCGCGTACTGGTGAACCTGCTGCAGGGCAAGATGATTGACGCCGAACAGCTGGCTGGCCCCTACGGCAATACGCTGTACGTGCCGCTTCCGCTGGTGATCGTCAGCGAGGACTTCACGTACACCGACATGGAAGGCAACGAAACGGTCTTCGAAGCCAACTTCGACGAAGCGTTGGCCGAAGCAGCCGAAATGCCCAGCGCCTACACGCTGGATGGCATGCTGACGCAGGAAGAAGTGGATGCCTTCTTCGTCGCTGAGTAACGAGTAGCGCAATTGGTACCCTCAAGACCCCCCTCCGATTTGGCGGGGGGTCTTGAGTGAAAAAACAGACTTGATTGGGATTCTGAGTTAAGAATAGCCGTGCGCGCTGCCGACGGTTGTCGTACCAAAGGATTGTTTCGAGTGAAGATAGCCCCGATTGAACTTACGGTGCAGCGCGCCGTCAAACGCTATGGCGGCGTGGTGGCGCTATCAAACGGCAATCTGGACGTTCGCTCTGGCGAAGTGCTGGCTTTGCTGGGCGCGAACGGCAGTGGCAAAAGCACGCTCGCCAAGATCATCACCGGCGTCGTCGCGCCCAACGAAGGCGACCTGCGCGTGGACGGGCAAGCCGTGCGCTTCTCTTCGCCTCATGCCGCGCGCAAAGCGGGCATCAGCGCCGTCTATCAGGAACTGAGCCTCGTGCCCGATCTCACGGTCGCTGAGAATATCTGGCTGACGCACGAGCCGTTACGCGCCGGCACGCTCGACCGCAGGGAGATGCAGCGCCGCACGGCTGATTTGCTGGCGCTGTTCAGCGGTGCGATGCGCGACAGCCTGTCACCCGAGACATCCATCCACACTCTCCCGCCGGACGAGAAGCAGATCGTCGAGATTCTGAAGGCGCTCAGTTTCGGGCCGCGCCTGATGATCCTCGACGAAGCGACGGCCAGCCTTGACAGCCGTCAGGTGGACCGCCTGTTTAACCTGGTGGGCCAATGGAAGCGGGACGGCATGGCGATCGTCTTCGTGTCGCACCGCATGGAGGAAATCTTCCGCCTGGCCGACAAAGCCACCGTGCTGCGCAACGGCGAATCAGTCGGCACACGCGCTATCGCCGAGACAACCGAACGCGAACTCGTCGGACTGATGATCGAAGGCATGCACGAGTTTGAGCGGCGGCCGCCATCGGCGGCGCTGGCCAGCGCCCCGGTTCGCCTCAAGGTCGAGCACGTCACCGGCCACGGCCTGCACGAGGTAAGCCTGGAGCTGTGCGACGGCGAACTGCTCGGCATCGGCGGCTTGCAGGGACAAGGCCAGTCTGAACTCCTGCTGGCGCTGTTCGGCGCGCTGCGCGTGAGCGGCCACGTGACCATCAGCGGTGAGGAGGCGCGGTTCAAGCACCCGAAAGACGCCATGCAGAAGGGCGTTGCGCTGGTGCCGGGCGACCGGGCCAGCGAGGGCCTGCTGATGATCCGCTCGATTCTGGAGAATCTGCAACTACCCTCGTGGCGGGAATACGGTGTCCCGATTCGCATGAAGAAGGCCGAACGCGACGGGGCACAGGTGGCCGAAGAACTGCGGATGGTGATGGCCTCGCTCGATGCGCCGGTGAACAGCCTGAGCGGCGGCAACGCGCAGAAGGTCGTCCTCGGCAAATGGCTGCTGCGCTCGCCACATTTGTTGCTGCTCAACGACCCAACCAAGGGCGTTGACGTGGGCGCGAAGAGCGAGTTCTACGAACTGCTGAATCAACTGCGCGACCGGGGAACCGCCATCCTGTTTTACAGCAGCGACGACGACGAACTGCTTGGCTTGTGTGACCGCGTGCTGGTGATGCACGATGGCGCGGTACGGGCTGAACTAGCGGGCGACGGGCTGAACCGGACGGCGCTGGTGGCGGCCAGCATGGGGGCCGCCGGATGACGACCCGAACCGCGCCCTCCTCCACGCGCCAGTTTGGCAAGGCCTTCAGCCGCTATCCGTGGCTGTATTCGCTGATCATGCTGGTAGTGCTGCTGGTCATCAACCGGAGCCTGCAAGACAACCTGTTCGAACTGTTCGCCGTCAACGGCAACCTGCGCGTGTGGCTGCCCGCTATGCTGCTGGCGGCCGGGCAAACCATGGTCGTCATCGCCGGCGGGATTGACATGTCGGTCGGTGGCATTCTCTCGATGTGCAACGCGATTCTGGCCACGCAGATCCCGTCTGACGCAACGGCGGAACGCTTCATCACCGTGATCGCTATTTCCCTGCTGGCAGGGCTGGCGGCTGGCGCGCTGAACGGCTTCGGCGTCACCTATCTGCGCTTGCAACCCATCGTGACCACCTACGCCACCAGCTTCATCTTCTCTGGCATCGCCCTGCAAATCCTGCCTGAGCCGGGCGGGCGGCTGCCGCGTGACGTGACGACCTTCTTCCGCAACCCAATTGGTGACGCGGTGCCGGTGCCGGCCCTCGTCATCGTTGGCATCCTGATCTTCTGGTACGTCCTCACCCGCACGCGCTTCCGCCAGTATTTGTTCGGCTCGGGCAGCAAGGCCGAAGCCGCCTATGCGACCGGCGTGCCGGTGTCTCGCGTGCGCTTCACCACCTACCTGCTATCGGGCCTGTTCGCCGCGCTGGCCGCCGTCGCCCTGACGATGGGCAACGGAACCGGCAATCCGCGCGCTGGCGACCTGATGACCCTGCCTTCCGTGGTGGCCGTCGTGCTGGGCGGCACGGCGTTGAGCGGCGGCCGGGGCAGCGTGATCGGCTCGCTGATCGGCGTGGCGATCCTTGGCTCGATCAGCAATGTGCTGTCGTTCGCGCAGATTGACCGCTGGGTGCGCCCGCTCACCGACGCCCTGATCATCGTGGTTGCGCTGGCAGTGCCCGGCGTGTTCGCTCTGGTGCGGAGGATGCGCCGATGACCGCCAAGACGTATACCCCTGCCGCCGCCACTGTTCGCCTGCGCCGCTTGCCGCCGCCGCTGATCGCGCTCATTCTGGCTGGCGTACTGTTCCTCGTGGGCGGCCTCGCCGCGCCGGGCTTCGCCAACCCGAATCAGGCGATCAATATCGCGCGGCTGGCGGCTTTTCTCGGCATCATCTCCATCGGCCAAACGCTGGTCATCATCAGCGGCAACGAGGGCATTGACCTGTCGGCGGGCGCGCTGGTGACGCTGGGCGCGATCCTCACCTTCCGCATTTCGGGCGGCCAGAACGAGATGATCCCGGTTGCGCTGGCCGCGGTGCTGCTGACGGGCGCGGCGGTGGGGCTGATCAACGGGCTGGCGATTGCCTTCCTGAAAATGCCGCCGCTAGTGATGACGCTGGGTATGGCTGGCGTCGTGACCGGCCTGATCTATCTGGTCACACGCGGCGAGCTGATCGGTGACGACCCGCCCCTGCTCGGCCAGCTTTTTTCGGAACAACTGATCGGGCCGGTTCCGGGCGTGATCATCCTCTGGTTGCTGATCGGCGTGGTGATGTGGGTGGTGCTGGAGCGCACGACCTATGGCAAGCACCTGTTCGCCATCGGCGTCAACCGCACGACCGCCCGGCTATCTGGCGTGCGCGTGACACGCACACTGGTCATCACCTATACGCTGGCCGGGGCGCTGGCGGCCTTCGCCGGCTTCGTGCTGCTGGCCTTCACCAAAACCGTCTTCCTCAACCTGGGCGACCCGTATCTGTTCCCCTCGATCATCGCGGTGGTGGTGGGCGGTACGCTGCTTTCGGGCGGCAAGGGCAGCTACTGGGGGACGATGGCCGGGGCGCTGGTACTGCAGGTGCTGACGAGCCTGCTGCGCGCGCTCGGCATCGAACCGGCCGGGCAGATGGTCATCTACGGCGTGATCCTGCTGCTGATCATCACGTTCTACGGACGGCAGAGAAGCTTGCGGCAGTAGGGCGGAAAGACTCAGCGCCGAGACGCGGAGAAAAGAATAGAGGGCGCAGAGGGGAAAGCTTCTGCGCCCCTACTTTTTCGCCCGGCTCAGGTGAGTGATCACTCCGGCTTTGGCTTTCGCGCCGCTTTACGCTATCCTTCGAAATATGCGGATGTTTAGACATTTGGATGTTCAGGAGCAGCCTTCATGCACAATATCACGATGCTCGGCACCGGCCTGATCGGCATGTTCTATACGATGGCGCTGCACCAGTACACGCCGCACCGCGTCGGTGTGGTCTACTCGCGGCGCACCGAACGAGCCGAAGCCTTCGCCAAAGACTGGGGCATCCCCCGCTCCACCACGAGCATGGAAGACGCGATTAACGACCCCTCCACCGATGTCGTCGTCATCGGCCTGCCGAATAACCTGCACGAGCAGGCGGTGGCGCTGGCTGTACAGGCCGGTAAGACCATCCTGTGTACCAAGCCACTGGGCCGCACCGCTGAAGAAGCCAAACGGATGCTGGAAATGGTCGAGGCGGCAGGCGTGTTCGGCGGATACCTCGAAGACCTGGCCTATACGCCGAAAACACTCAAGGCGCTCAAGTCGGTGCAGAACGGCGCGCTCGGCAAAATCCTGTGGGCGCGCAGCCGCGAAACGCACCCCGGCCCGCACAGTGACTGGTTCTGGGATAAGGAGCAATCGGGCGGCGGCGCGATTGTGGACATGGGCTGCCACTGCATCGAAATCGCCCGCAATTTCATCGGCAAGGACGTGCGCCCGGTCGAGGTGATGTGCTGGGCGGATACGCAGGTGCACCCGATTGAAGCGGAAGACAGCGCAGTGGGCCTGGTAAAGTACAGCAGCGGGGCGATTGGCCAGTTCGAGGTGAGCTGGACGTTTCGCGGTGGCATGGACCTGCGCGACGAGGTGAGCGGCACCGAAGGCACGATTTGGCTGAATCACTGGCTGCGGACAGGTTTCGACATGTTTACGGCGGTGGGCGAAGGCGGCTATGTGGCCGAGAAGGCCGAAAGCGCGACCGGCTGGTTGTTCCCGGTGGGCGATGAAGTGGGGGCGCTCGGCTACGTCGAGATGTTCCGCGATATGTTCGCCGCGATAGACGGCGGGCGCGCACCGTTGGAAACCTTCTACGATGGCTACGTGGTCAATGCCATCATGGACGCCGCCTACCGTTCGGCGCAGAGCAGGCAGTGGGAGCCGGTGCTGCTGGATGTGTGGCGCGGCGAAACGGAGGCCGAAAGCGGCGAGGCGTTCCGCGAGTTCGACGCCGAACACTGGCTGATCAAGGAAGAGCGCATGCCCGATGGCCGCCTCAAGCGCATGCTCAAGGTGAAGGCCAGTGGGCAGGTCAAGCAGGTGGTGATGGACTGATAAGGACTCATCGCCGAGACGCGGAGGAGAACCGAGAGAACGCAGAGGTTAAGATCAAACCTCTCCGCGTCTCTTCTCTTTCCTCCGCGCCTTGGCGGTGAATCGTTTGCTTTTTGACTTTCAACGAGGTTCAAACATGGACAAAGTACGGGTAGGCATTATTGGTTCCGGGTTCGTGGCGAACATTCACGCACTCGGCCTGCAGCACGCACACAACGCCGAAATCGTGGCGGTGGCGGGCAAGACCCCGGGCAACGCCGCCGAGTTCGCGGCCCGTCACCGCATCCCCGCCGCCTATGACGACTACCGCCAACTGCTCGACCGCGCCGATGTGGACGCCATCACGGTGGCTGTGC
>JAEURB010000297.1 GCA_016788435.1 Anaerolineae bacterium
GTAACCAGCAGGTCGTGGAGCTGGCCGGCCAGCGACCGGCAGGCAAGCTCGTCGTTGGCCGACACGCGGGCAAGCAGCGCCAAAGTGATCGCGCCGCGGTCGGGGGCGGTCGTATCAGGCTCGCAGATGAGCCGCAGACCGAATACCGGGTCACCTTCGCTGAGGAACAGCCCGCCGATAGTCTGCACATAGCGGAGGCCGGAGATGAGCACCGTCTCCATCCAAGCAGTCTCGGTCATGCCCCAGGGCCGGCTGATGGCGCGCAGGGCAATGGCGAAGGTGGCATGTGCGGTTGGCACTACCGGTTCGCGCTCAAGGGAGTCATACATCACGGTCTGATCGCGCCACTCGACGGTCAGCGCCGGCTGCTTGTCGTGCAACCGCTGAAGACGTTCGCGCAGCCGGGCGGCGTTTGGCCCTTCGACATCCGCCAGCATGCCCAGCGCGGCAGCGGTATTTTGCTGGCCGGCCAGCAGTTCGGCGGCGGCCATTCGCGCTTCAAGCCGCAGCCCGGCGTCCTCAATTCGCTCGGCCACCGTCAGATAATCCTGGAGCGCGGTCAGGTCATCACCGATGGCCCTGGAGACCCGGGCGCGGGCGTGAACTGCGCCGATATCACCGGGCCGAAGCTGGCAAGCCTGCTGCGCCAGCGCCAACGCGTTACTGTGATCCCCCAGCGCCAGGGCGCGCGCACTTTCCGCCACCCGCGCTGCCACAACACACTGCACCGCGGCATCACGCGCCTGATCGAGCTGTTCGATGGCTGGCTGGTCGTTCACATCTTCCAGCGCCGCCGGCAGGAATGCCTGGATTTCAATCGCGAAGGCATCCCGGATGGCGCGCTGAAAGAACGCGATGCGAAGGCCAGCCGCAACACTTGCCCAGGGAAGGGCAGCGGCGGCTGATTCCTGGCGGAGCGCGGTCAGAATATTCTCCGTGACCGGGTCGGCACTGGTCAGCACTTCGAGCGCTGCGGCCCGCCGTTGTTCATCCAGCAGAGCGCATACCCTGTCCATCTGTTGGCGAATGGTGTCCCCGGCCGGTCTACCGGGTTCCAGTACAGCGCAGACGGGTTCAAATGCAGCCTGTGCCCCGGCCAGATCACCGCGCTCTACCAGCTTTTCACCCAGCCACCAGCCCGCGATAAACTGCGGCGGCAGGCCGGCCCATTTTTCGCTATCCAACGCAAGCTGGTGGCATTCCCATTCGCAGCCGCAGTCAGAGCAGCCGTCGCCGTCAGCGTTTATCGGGGCCCCGCAATCGCGGCAGGTCGTCAGGGCCTCGCGAGTCGTGGCCAGCAAATCCGCCAGCGGGTTCTGCCATGCGACCGGCGGGTCTTCGAGCGGTGCAGGCCGCGCTGCCAAGCGAAGCCAAACCAGCCCGCCCTCTTCATCGCCATTCCTGAACGCCATTTCCGCGGCAATCAAATCGGTGTCGTTCCGGTCTGGCAGAAGGGCTACGAGCCGAGCGCGCGCGTCAGCGGCAGCGGCGTTCAAGCCGCAGCGCAGCAAGGCGTGGATATCCTCGCGGATAGTCGTCACCACCTGAGCGCTCAAAGCCAAAGTGGCATTGGGGGCTGCCCCGACTACGCCCGGACGCCCGGCCAGCAGCGCAAGCGCAGAATCCCGCTTCTGGCAGGTCACCGCGAACTGGAAGGCCAACGCGGCGATGTGCGCCGCCAACTCGTCATCTCCGGTGGCGCGGTCGAGGGCGAGGCGCAGATATTTCTCCACCAGCGCGCCCAGCGGATGGCCGGACATGTGCGGCATGAACAGCAATTCAGGGCCGGGTGACTCCAATTCGAAGGCGATGCGGCGACCAGGAGTTGAAGCCACCGGCTGGGGTGAGGGGCGGCGACGAGGCCCGAAGATCGTCGAGAACGGATTCTCATCGTCATCATCGTCCGGCTGCTCGCCTGGCGGATCCCAGCCCGTCGCGGAATAGGCGACGCGCAAAGCCATCTCCAACGTGAGGCGGCTGTCGTGCTGGCAGAGATGCGCAGCGTGCTCGAGGAGGGCATGACCTTGCGACATGTTGGACCGATAGAGGAGCGGGAAAGCGCCATCCAGCAGCGCTGAAATCACCTTTTCGGCATCGTCCTTCAAGGCGCGTACAGAGGGGGAATTGGGGTGAGTTTGGCAAACGCGAGTGAGCAGGCGCCCGCACCGTTCAGCGTAGAGGGGGTTCTTCAGTTCGATGCGGGCCTTGAGGATGCGCAAGCGCACATTCTTCGGTGCCTGCTCGAGGGCAGGCATGAGCAGTATCCGGGCCTCGTCATGTTTTCCTCGCTCGATTAGCCCGGCAATCTGGGCGAGGGACTGTCTGAGTACCACTGTTTGCTCGTTCATCGAAGTATCCTCCACGGCGAATGTCGTCAGAGTAG
>JAEURB010000375.1 GCA_016788435.1 Anaerolineae bacterium
AGCTGCGGACCTGGCAGCCAACCCGGTTCCGCACACTGCAGCCATTTCCAGCCGCTTGGCCGCAGAACTTTACGGGCTGGATGTGTTGAGCAGTGAGATTGAGGATGTTCCGTTCAATTTCACACGCTTCTTTGTACTGGGGAACGGTGACCCGGACCCGGGCGAGTACAACAAGACCTCCATCGTCTTCGCCACGCGCAACCGCCCGTCGGCCCTGTATGATTGCCTGGGCGAGTTTGCCAAGCGCGGCCTGAATTTGACCAAGATCGAATCCCGGCCTCGCCGCAACAGGCCATGGGAGCCCGTGTTCTTTGTTGACTTCGAAGGCCACTGGCAGGAAAGCGCTTGTCAGGAGGCACTGGCCCGGCTGCTTCAGCATGCATCGTTCGTGAAGATGCTCGGCTCGTATCCCGCTATGCGCAGTCAGTCCGTCGGTATCTAGAGTAACGGGGCAAATTACCATGCAGAAGCTTCCCGTCGCAATTCTTGGCGCCACCGGCGCAGTGGGGCAGCGTTTCATCCAGCTCCTGCTCGACCATCCGTGGTTCGAGGTCGCGGAAGTCATCGGATCTGAACGTACCGCTGGCCGCGCGTACGGTGAAGGCGCGCGGTGGGTGCTGGATGGCGAAATCCCCGAATTTGTACGCGGGATGCGCGTTAAAGGACTGCACGAGTTGTTCGACTCGCCGCTCATTTTCTCGGCATTGCCCAAAGAGGCAGCCGATCCGCGTGAAATGGAACTGGCAGCGGCGGGGCATATCGTTTGCACCAATGCGGCGGTCAATCGGATGATCGAGGATGTGCCACTGCTGTTGCCGGAAGTGAACGCCGATCATGTTCGTTTGATTGACGTACAGCGCGCCACTCGAGGCTGGAAGACAGGCGCACTGGTCGCGAACTCGAACTGCACGGCCATGCCCGGGGTGATGGCGCTTGCGCCGCTGCGCCGCTTTGGCATCGAGCGCGTCGCCATTGTCAGCATGCAGGCCGTCAGCGGAGCGGGCTATCCCGGCGTGGCGTCGCTCGACATTCTCGACAACATTGTGCCCTACATCGGCGGCGAGGAAGACAAGGTCGAAACAGAGACGCAGCGGATGCTTGGCACGCTGGTTAACGACCGCATCGAATGGCTGCCAGCCGTGGTTGGCGCATCGTGCAATCGCGTGCCGATTGTGGATGGTCATATGGTCAATATTTCTCTGAGCCTGCGCGAGCAGCCCTCAATGGATGCCATTCAGGAGGCGTGGGCTGGTTTCGTTGGCCCCGACCCGGTACCTTCGCTGCCGTCTGCACCAGAGAAGCCTGTCATTTATCTGCAGCAGCCAGACCGGCCGCAGGTGCGCCGTGACCGTGCTACGGGCAGGGGGATGACCACATCGGTTGGGCGTTTACGCGAAGACCCGGTGCTGGGCTACAAGTTCGCGGCGCTATCGCACAATACCGTGCGCGGCGCGGCCGGGTGCAGCATTCTGAACGCCGAACTGCTGGCCGTGAAGGGCTATATTGCAGACTTCCAGCCCGAATGGACGGAGCATCTGGAGATTGACCTGGCGTAGCTTTCAGCAGCAAGTTGTGTTCTAGCCTGTAGGCGAGGTTTCGGAAAACGGGAGATGGGCATGAAGGTTTTCATCGCGGGCATTGACGGCTATCTGGGCTGGCCGCTTGCTCAGTATCTGACAGCGCGAGGCCACGAAGTCTCCGGCATTGACAACTTCGCCCGCCGCCAGTGGGTAACGAACATGGACAGCCAGAGCGCGATGCCGATTTTCGGCATGAACGAGCGCCTGGCGGCCTTTGAGACGCAGTTCGGCAAGCCGCTTCGCTTCTACGAAGGCGACCTGCTGGACTACGCGCTCCTCCGCACGGCCCTTGAAGAGACGCAGCCTGATGCCATCGTTCATCTTGGCGAAATGCCGTCCGCGCCGTATTCGATGATTGACCAGGAGCGCGCGTCCTATACACAGTCGAACAACGTGATCGGCAGCCTGAATGTACTATGGGCTATGCACGAGGCCGCGCCCAATGCTCATCTGGTGAAGCTGGGGACGATGGGCGAGTATGGCACGCCGAACGTGGACATCCCGGAAGGCTTTTTCGAGGTCGAGTTTCGAGGCCGCAAGGACGTGATGCCGTTCCCGCGCCAGGCGAACAGCTTCTATCACCTGACCAAGGTGCATGACACGCATAACACGATGTTCGCCTGTAGAACGTGGGGCCTACGCTCGACCGATATCATGCAGGGCGTCGTGTTCGGCACGCAGATTGACGAGATGGGCGACGACCCGCGCCTGCGCAGCCGCCTCGATTTCGACCAGGCATTCGGCACAGCGATCAATCGCTTCGCCTGCCAGGCTGTGATTGATCATCCACTCACTGTTTACGGATCGGGCGGCATGAAGCGCGGCTTTCTACCCCTGCGTGACTCGATGCAGTGCCTCGGCATTGCCATCGAGAACCCGCCAAAGGAAGGCGAGTACCGTGTTTTCAATCAGTTCGAAGAGACGTACACCATCGCCGAACTGGCGGACAAGGTTCGCGAAGCCGGGGGCAGGGTAGGGCTGGATGTTCAGATCGAGCACTTCGACAACCCGCGAACCGAGCGGGATGAGCACTACTACAACCCGGATCGGCAGCATTTGATTGACCTGGGATATAAGCCGCATCATGACGTGGTGGCCGAAGTCGAAATCATGCTGCGCGATCTGCTGCCGCACCGCCAGCGCATCCTTGACAAGCAGGAGATTCTCGTGCCGGATATACGCTGGACGGGCGGCCGCCGCCGGTCACAGGTGATCGAGATCGCGCCAGCGTAGCGCCCGGCAGCACACGGATAGTTGTTTCCAAAGGCGCGGCGCTGACCGCGCCTTTGATTCAGCGGGCCAATTGGCCAACGGAGG
>JAEURB010000063.1 GCA_016788435.1 Anaerolineae bacterium
GTTTGCTGAAGCAGCGCGAGCAGGCTGCCCGCCAGCACCGTCAGCAGCGCGCCAAGCATCACGGCGTCGAGGGCCGTCATCACGCGCGGCGGCAGCAGTCCCGCTGCATAAGACGGACTGCCCCAGGCTGGAACCAGCACCAGCGCGTAGAGCGCTCCCGCGCCGAACAGCACCAGTGCCCCGCCCAGCGACAGCGCGCGCCAGACGACTTCGAGCGGAACGACGGCGTCTGATGCTGCCGAACCGGCCATTTCACCCGCCTCGCCCACGAAGAAGACGCGGCGCTCATTGATGACGTGGCCATCACTGGCAAAGGCGATACGCATGTCCACGCTGTAGGCGCCATCGGGCAGGCCGGGCGGCAAGCGAACCGCCAGCAGCGCGGGTTCTTCGGGGCCAGCGTTGGCGGCCGCGATGACTTCGCCGGCCGCATTGGAGACGGTGATCTGACTGAACTCTGGTTCGAGAGGTTCGCTGAACCACACCTGCACGCGCAGCGGAGCGCGTTCGAGGGCGGCGCGGTCTTCGGGGATAGCGCGGATGATGAAACCGTGCGCCAGCGCCGGAGCGGCCAGCGCGAACAGCCCCAGCAGCACGCCAACGAGTATGAAGCGGCGCATAGCGCGCTCAGGCCAGCGGGAAGTGGTGGGACTTCGTGCCAGTGGCTGCCTCATCCGCGCCGGGCTGGGCAGGCTCGGCAGGGCCTTGTGCATTAGCCGGGGTGGTATTGCCGCTGCGGCTGCGCAGCCAGGCGAAAACCATCAGCCCAACGAAGATGATGCCAATCAGAACAAACAGCAGTTCGTCGTAGTCACCCAGCGCACCATGCGCCAGCACAATCGGAAACACCGCACTTGCTCCTTACGCCTATGGCTGATTATACCCCACAGCGCGCGGCATTGTGCGGTCTTTCACGAAGGCGTCATCGGCTGAACCTTATACCCCCACTGGGAATCGAACCCAGGCGCACGGCTTAGGAGTCCGCCGCTCTATCCACTGAGCTATGGGGGCGTATCACGCCTCATTATAGCGGAGCGCCGCCCTGCATCGAAAGCCGGAAGCGGCGGTCAGTCGCCACCCGGCCGCCGCATCTCCGTTCGCCGAATCGTGTTCCAGATTGTTGTACCATATCCACAGACTTGCGGGCGCCGCTTCGCCCGCTGAGGGCCAACGGAGTCCGATGTCGAACCTTCCCACCCTGCCTTCACCGCCCGAAACGATCACCATCCCGAACGCATCGGCCTCGAGCGCCGCGCCCACGAACAAGCGTGGCTGCGGCCGTGGCTGCCTGACGTGTGGCGTGATTTTCGGCGTCACGAGCCTCGTGGCGGTGACGGTGATCATCGTGGCCGTGCTGGCCGGCGGCAGCAGCACGATTAACGCGATGTTCGGCGGCCTGCGCGGACTGATCGCACCGCCGTCCATCGCCGTCGTCGGGGATGCGCGCACGGCCGTGATTGACCTCGCGCCGCTCAGCCAGCTGGTGACCATCAGCACCCAGCTCGCCCGCGCCGACGTGCCGGTGCAAGTCACGGGTGGGGTGCTCAACGCCTGCGCGTACACCGCCTATCACGTCGTTACAGCAACACTGGCCGCCGGGGTGGACTTGTCGCAGGTCACGCAGGACGACTTCGTCTATGATGAGGCGGCCGGCCGCTACACGATCACCGTGCCCGCGCCGCAGTACACGTCGTGCAGCGTGGACTACAGCCGCCAGTATGAGCGGTCGTTCACCACCTGCAACGTAGACTGGGACGCCGCGCGCCAGTTAGCCGAATACACGTCCATGCAGGCCATGATGCAGGAAACGTTTGAGGGCGGCCTGCTCGAACGCGCCGGCGACGAAGCGCAAACGGTGCTGACCAGTTTCATCGGGGCGCTCACTGGCCGGCCGGTGGATGTGGTGTTTGACGCCAGCCGCCAGCCGGATTTCCCCGCCCAATGTGAGCGCCGCATCCCCGACGGCTGGACGTATGACGCGGTGAGCAATCAGTGGAGGAAATAGAGTGCAAAGTGCTGGGTGCTGGGTAAAAAAACCCGCCTCGCATTGATTGACTCAGCACTCAGCACTATTCCCTTCAGTACGCCCCCTGCCGAAGGAGGACATGCGGAATGGTCATCAGCAGGATGCGCAGGTCAAGCTGCGGCGTCCAGTTTTCGATGTAGTAAATGTCGAGCAGGCACATCTCGTCGAAGGGCGTATCGCTGCGCCCGCTCACCTGCCACAAGCCGGTCATTCCGGGCCTGACTTGCAGGCGCTGCATATGCCAGGGCGCGTACAGCGCCACTTCGTCCGGCGTGGGCGGGCGCGGGCCGACCAGGCTCATCTGGCCGATCAGCACGTTGATCAGGTTGGGCAATTCGTCAAGGCTCGTCCGGCGGATGATGCTGCCCACGCGCGTCACACGCGGGTCGTCCTTAATCTTCGGGTGGCGCGGGTCGAGTT
>JAEURB010000493.1 GCA_016788435.1 Anaerolineae bacterium
CCGCCTGGGTGATCAGCCCGTCGCCTTGACTCTTCTACTCGTTGAAGATCCGTGTAGATGGCGGCACTTCGATTTCAGTTATCCCATGCTGTCCTACAACAGCGCTGAACATGGTCTGCCTGACGCAGGGAGTTACCAACCACGGACACAGGCAATCGTCCCGTGCCCTGATGAGGCGGGTGCAGGCGCCTTCCCGTGCGAAGTGATCGCCGCTTCCGCCGAGGATGTCGCTGGCGTCTGGCGGCAGTACATGGGCAACCCGGCCTTCGGCGCGCCAGACGGCATGGGCTTCAGCCGCTTCAATTCAGACGGCAGCTTCCAGTTGGGCGTGACCGCCGAGGATACTTCGGCGGCCGATACGGCGCTGCCGACCGGGAGCATCAGCTTCGACGGCACGGCACTGACCATCACAGTTGATGGGGACGCGCCGCCGGAATGCAAGTCGGCCACCTATCGCTTCCGCGTCATCCGCGTGGGTGATCAGCCTGTGGCCCTGCTCCCCGAGCCGATACTTGACGAGTGTGTGCGCCGCCGGGACGGAGACATGGCTGAAGCACAGATCTGGGTGGACGACCCGGCAGTTGGACGGGCGCGAGTCGCTGTTGACTGCCTGGTGACAACGGAGTACCTATACCTGTCGCCCGATGATTCGCTGCGGCTTCTCGCCAAGCTGCCGGGAGAGCAGCAGTGCTGAGTACGCTGACACTAAACGGGCGGTCCGCACACAGCTGACCGCCGTACACGAAACAAGAAGACCCGGTCGAAATTGACCGGGCCTTCGTATCAAGTGGGCGCTAAGGGACTTGAACCCCTGACCTCACGGATGTGAACCGTGCGCTCTAACCAGCTGAGCTAAGCGCCCGCAGTTGCCTCGCGGCAAGTGGATGATAGTATAACGATGCCGATCAGCAGGTTCAAGGGCATTTTGTGACCCCACCCACCCCAATTCTCCCTCAGCATCGCCGATGGCTGCGCCATTTCCGGCTGTCCGTGCTGGTCACATTGGCGACGCTGATCGGAGGCTGCGTTGGCTGGCCGCCGCCGCGCCAAATGCTGATCATCCCTACAGCCACCGCTGAACCCGCGCCTGCACCCAATGAAAGCGGCTGGGAGACGCTCGCCCCCGGCCTCGAACGCCGCGTCTACCGGCCCGGCGGCTCGAATATCCTCACATCGTTTCTAGCGCTGCGGATTGATCCGGCGTTCTACAGCCTGCGCGCCCATTACCTGCCGGGTCAACCACTGGATGCTCCCGGCTGGCAGGCGGCGCTGCCCGGCGCGGCGGCCTTCATCAACGCCAACTTCTTCAACCCGGAGAACCATATTCTGGGCCTGCTGGTGGCGGATGGCGTGGTTTACGGCCAGTCGTTCAGCGGCTTCGGCGGCATGGCGCAAGTGCAGGGCGGCGTTCCCCGCGTGCGCTCGCTGATCGCCGAACCGTATATGGGCGAAGGGCTGGAGCAAGCGGTGCAGGCCTTCCCGATGCTGATGCTGAACGGCCAGCCGACCTTTGAGCGCACAGATGGTGACCGCCCCTCACGGCGCACCATCATCGGGCAGGACCGCGCCGGACGCATGATCCTCATCACGACCAACTCGCTGATTGGAATGCGGCTGGCCGACCTCGGCAGCTTTCTGGCGTCCACCGACCTCGATCTGGTGAATGCGCTCAACCTCGACGGCGGTGGCTCGACGATGATGGTCATCAACGCCGGCGCGCCGCAGATCGTCCCGTCGTTTGACCCGGTTCCGGCGGTGCTGGCGGTGTATCCGAGGAGTTGAAAGTTGAGAGTTGAGAGTTGAGAGTGGACTGCGGTTTGACCACTGGACGGTGGGCAGACGCCTAACGCGAATTGAGAGACAGTCGAATGAGGTGTGATTGAGGGAAGGATTGCCCGGGGTCGCCGGAGGCTGAAGCCGTCGGGCTGTAGCTGCGCCCGCTGAAGCAGGCTCAAAAGCCCCGTTCACGGGGCGCAGCTATAGCCTGATGCCTTTAGGCTCACGCGAAAACGAACCTCAACCTCCCTCAAAGAATGCAGGTTTATTTCACATCAGGCGTTACTTTCTACGCGCCGTTGTGGTTATCCCCGCCGACATTCTGTACACTCGCGATCATGTTTGGAACTGGAGCGCGGTGAATGGCCGCGAAGGATGGCCCGTATGACCACGCCTACACAGTACGACCGGCCGCGCAGTCTGAGCGAGGCATTGGCGCTGGCTGGCCAACCTGGCACGCTGGCGATTGCAGGCGGTGCGCTCACCTTCGGCCAGATGAACCTGCCCTACGAGCACATCGTGGACTTGCAGGACATCCCCGAATTGAAGATGGTCGAGGCTAGCGAGGCCGGGATGCGAATTGGCGCGGCGCTGCCCCTCAGCGCCCTGCTCGAACGGGACGAACTGCCCGCCGCGCTCAAAGCATCGCTCACCCGTGCTATCTCGCCCAACGTCCTGAACGGGGCAAGCATCGGCGAGAGCCTGCTGCTGCGCACCTATCCCGCGCTGCGCGAATGGTTCGCTGCGCTGATCGCACTCGGAGCCGCCGCTGAAACCGCAGATCCCCGGCACGGCCCCGGCCATCGCGAACGCCACCTGCTGCTGACGGCCGGTCCAAAGCTGGAGCAGGAGGTTATCACGGCGCTTCTGCTGCCTGCGTTCGAGCCGCGCGTGGCTCTTGGCGCGGCGCACGTCGCGCGCACGCCCGCCGATGCCCCCATCGTTAATGCTGCCGCCTGTGTCCATTTCGATGAACAGGGCAGAGTAAAGAGTGCAATGGCCGCCCTCGGTGGAGTTTCGGCCGCGCCAGTGGATGGCTTCGTGCTGGGTTCGCTCTCTGGCTGGCCGCTCAACCGTGAGACGGCGCAGGCCGCCGCCGAGCAGATTGCCGCGCACCTCGCCCCGCCTGACGACTATCTGGGCAGCAGCGAGTACCGCCAGGCGATGGCCGCCGTTTGCCTGATGCGGGCGCTGGAAGCGTGTCAAGCGAGCCAGTAATGAGTAATTAGAGGCGAACATGACCAACGCGCCTGCCAGATTAGTGACCGTAGACGAATACATGCGGCTGGCCGAACGGCACTACCGCGTCGAGGTGGTGGGTGGCGAGCTACGAATTGAGGACGTTGAAGATATGCACCCCGTCGGCGGCACGCGTGTGATTGTGGTCAGCAATATCTATGACCTGATCAAGCCATTCGTCAAACAACATGAGCTCGGTCTGTTCCTGACCGATGGGTTGGCCTATCTGCTGGATGAGGCCGCCGAAGGGCTGAAGGGATCTCGTGTTCCTGACGTGTCCTTCATCCGCCAGGAGGCTATCGTCCGTGATTGGGACGTGGATCGGCCCTACCCCGGCCATCCAACGCTGGCGATTGAAGTCGTTTCGCCCAGCGAAGGCGCCGATGATATTCTGGCCAAGGTGGACGATTTCCTCGAATACGGTACAGAGCAGGTGTGGGTTGTCTATCCCGGACAGCAGGAACTGCATCAGTACTTCAATGACGGACGTGTGCGCCGCTATCGCGACGATGCGTTGACTGACGCTGCTGCGTTGTTCCCCGGCCTCTTGATTCGCCTGAGCGACTTGTTCGTGCTGCAGAAGCTGGGGGAATAGGGAGGGAGAGGACGATTATGCGCCAATTCACCGCTATCATCGAGTATGACCCGGAAACGACGCAGTACGTCGGCATTGTGCCGGGTATTCCCGGCGCGCACACCCAGGCCACAACGCTGGACGAACTGCGTATGAACCTGAAGGAAGTGCTGGAATTGTGTTTGGAGGAGATGGGAGAACCATCTGATGATCTCCCAATTTTCATTGGAACACAGCTCATCGAAGTCGCGGTATGAGCCGCCTGCCGATTATTGACTTTCGCACAATGGATCGGCTTCTGAGGGAGTTTGGCTTCGAACCTGTACGACAGAAGGGAAGTCACGTCTTTTTCCGTCACACCGATGGACGTACTACGGTCGTACCGGATCACGGGCCGGCTGACCTAGCACGTCCCCTGATTGCAGACATCCTCAAGGACATCCGGGTCTCTGCGGATGAGTATCGAGCGTTACTTGAAAGTCTCTAGGTCATCTGATCCACTTTAGTCTTGGATACCTTTCCCATGCCCACTATCACCTTCACCCTCAACCACGAGCCTGTTACCACGCACGTCGCGGCGCATGAACGCCTGCTGCGCACGGTGCGGCGGCTCGGCTGCTATTCGGTCAAATTTGGCGATGAACACGGCCTGACCGGGGCCGATACCGTGCTGCTCGACGGCGTTCCGGTCAACTCGCAGACGATGCTGGCGGCGCAGGCCGATGGTCACACCGTCCTCACGCTGGAGGGCATCGGCTCGTCGAAGCACCTGCACCCGCTGCAAAAGGCGTTCATCGAAACCGGCGCGATTCAATCTGGCTACACCACGCCCGCGCAGATTCTGGTGGCGTTCGCGCTGCTGAAGCAGAACCCGAACCCGACCGAAGCCGAAGTCCGCGCCGCGCTCAACGGCGTGCTGGACCGGGAAACGGCCTACATCAAGCCAGTGCAGGCCATCCTGCGGGCGGCTGCCGTGCTGCGCGGTGAGGAAGTGCCGCCGTTCGAACCGCTCGAACGCGCGATCCCTGCTCCGCCCGGCCTGTTCGACTTCGCCATCGAGCCACCATTCTTCGGCGACGCCGGTGGAGATGTACAAACGCGCGTTCGCACCCATCCGGCCGTCGTCGTCACGCCGCCCGAAGTCAGCCAGTTCAAGACGGTTGGCAAGCCGGAGCCGAAGGTGGACGCAGTCAAGCTGGCGGCTGGAAAACCGGTCTTCACCGATGACATCGAGATGCCGGGGATGCTGCATGGCGCGCTGCTCACCAGCCCGCACGCCCATGCCCGAATTACGCAGATTGACGCCAGCCGCGCCCGCGCCCTGCCCGGCGTGCATGCAGTGCTGACGCACGAGGACGTAGCGCGCGTGTACTATGCCTCGGGCGGACAAAGCTACCCGAACCCGAAGCCATACGACCAGGTGAGCCTCGACAACAAGGTGCGCCACGTGGGCGACCGTGTGGCAGTGGTAGCCGCCGAAACGCACGAGATCGCGCTCGAAGCCCTCACGCTGATCGAGGTTGAGTACGAAGTGCTGCCCGCCGTCTTCGACCCGGTTGAAGCGATGAAGGACGGCTCGCCGGTCATTCACGACGACCCAGCGGTGGACGGCATTCACGACCGCGCCCACAACATCGTCCACCATATTCATGCGGAAACCGGCGATGCCGAGGCGCAGTTCGGCAAGGCTACCCGCGTGTTCGAGGGCGAGTACCGCGTGCATCAGGTGCAGCAAAGCAGCATCGAAACGCACGTCACGGTTACGTGGTGGGACGAAGACGACCGGCTTGTCATACGCACCAGCACGCAGGTTCCGTTCCACGTGAGGCGGATGGTCGCGCCGCTGATCGGCCTGCCCGTCAAGCGCATCCGCGTTATCAAGCCGCGCATCGGCGGCGGCTTCGGCGGCAAGCAGGAAATGCTGATCGAAGACCTGTGCGCCCACCTCACCATCGCCACCGGCCGCCCGGTGCGCTTCGAGTACAGCCGCGAACAGGAGTTCACCAGCGCGCGAAGCCGCCACCCGCAGATTATCCACTTCAAGACCGGTGTGGACGCCAATAACCGGATCGTCGCCTGCGAGATGCACATCACGGCCAACACCGGCGCGTATGGCACGCACGGCCTGACCGTGCAGATGGTATCCGGCTTCCGTGGCCTGACGACGTACAACGCGCCGTACAGCAAGTTCACCTGCGACGTGGTGTATACCAACCTGCCGACGCCGGGCGCGTATCGCGGCTACGGCGCGCCGCAGGCCCTGTTCGCTGTCGAAGTCCACGTCGAGGAAATCGCGGCCGCGCTCGGGATAGACGCGCTCGAATTCAAGCGTCTGAACTGGATCAAGCAGGGGGACACGCTGATGATGGCGGTCGCGCTCGGCGAGGGCCGCGAGGGCAAGCCGCAGGTCGTGACCACCAGCGCGCTGGAAGAATGTATGGATATTGGCGCGCGGGCGCTGGGCTGGAGCCAGAAACGCGGCGTTGCGCGGACCGTACCCGGCAAGCCGCATCTGAAGAAGGGGATCGGGATGGCCGTCGCCATGCACGGCACGGGTATCGCCGGCCTCGATATGGGCGCGGCCAGCCTGAAGATGAACGACGATGGCTCGTTTAATCTGCTGTTCGGGGCCACCGACCTCGGCACCGGCGCGGATACTGTGCTGGCGCAGATCGCCGCTGAAACGCTCGGCGTGCCGCTGAACGACATCATCGTGTACGCCAGCGATACGGATATGACGCCGTTCGATACCGGGGCGTACGCCAGCAGCACAACCTACATCAGCGGCGGCGCGGTGCTGAAGGCCGCCGAGGAAGTGCGCGAGCAAATCCTCGACCACGTGGCGAAGCACATGCTGAACTGCTCACCGGCCGACCTCGAACTGGAAGACCGGCAGGTTATCCACAAGGATGGGCGCACGGTTACGCTGGAAGAAGTCGCGCTGCACAGCCTGCACCAAGCTGACCAGAAGCAGATTATGGCGACGGCCAGCCACATGAGCGAACTCAGCCCGCCGCCGTTCGCCGCCCAGTTCGCCGAAGTGACGGTGGACACGATAACGGGCCAGGTGACGGTGGATCGCCTGTTCTTCGCGGTAGACTGCGGCGTGGCGATAAACCCGATCACGGCATCCGGGCAGGTGGAAGGCGGCATGCTGCAGGCGCTCGGCTATGGCCACTGCGAGCAGATGGTCTATGACGAGCAGGGCGCGTCACTGGCGACCGATTTCGCACGCTATCATCTGTACCGCGCCGATGAGACGCCGCAGTTGGATGTGGTGTTCGTGGAGACCTACGAGCCAAGCGGGCCATATGGCGCGAAAGCGGTCGCTGAAATCCCGAAAGACGGCGTCGCGCCGGCCCTGTCGAGCGCCATTTACGACGCGATTGGCGTGCATTTGCGCGAGCTGCCATTGACGCCGGAGAAGGTGTGGAGGGCGATGCAGGAGAGTTGAACCACAGAGGCACTGAGAACACAGAGGGGTCTTCCTCTGTGTTCTCAGCGTTTCTGTGGTGATCACAATCGCTATTTCGTCACCGGGGCGAAGGATAGCTTGACGCTGGCGATGCGCATCTGCTGCCCGTCCACGAACAACTTGTACAGCCGCCGCTGCTGGATGGGCAGCGCCGAGCGGAAAATCATCTTGACGTAGAACTCCTCGATCTCGCGCAAATCCTTGTGCAGCGTGATCTGCGGGCGGTCGGCCCCCTTACCACCGTTCTGCACCTGCCAGAAGGCCACAACCGGGGCATGAAGGATGGTTTCCAGGGTGGGGCGGCCCGCGTAGGTCTCATTGCCCCAGGCGCGTTCGTGCTGCTGCACCAACGCCAGAAAGTCGCTGCGATCCGTTTGCCCCATGCCCTACCGCTCCTCGCCTTGCCCGGCCATGCGCCCATCAGATTACGGCCGAGTATAACGCGGCGTTCAGGTGACCGGCACCGCCTCGAGCGCCAGATCGTGCAGGGCTACCACCGCCTGCTTCAGATCGTGTTCGGCCACGACGAAGGAGATGCTGCACTCGCTCGCGCCCTGGGCAATCGCCACGACGTTGACGCGGTTGCTGCCCATCGTCGTGAAGACGCGCCCGGCCACGCCCGGCGTCCCACGCATGCCGCTGCCGATGGCTGTGACGATGGCGACATCTTCCAGCACTTCCACGAGGTCTACGTCCTGGCGTTCAATCTCCTCTTCCAGCGCCGACTCAATTGAGTGCTTGACCTGCAGGGTGCGGTCGTCCATCACGACGAAGCAAAAGCTCTGCTCGGACGAAGCCTGCGCTATCATCAGGATGTTGGCGCCCGCTGATGCCGCCGCGAGGAACGTGCGGCCAGCGATGCCCGGCACGCCGATCATACCCTTGCCGCCTACCGTCAGCAGCGACACGCTACGGATACTGGTCACCGCCTTGATGACCGTTTCGGCCGGTTCGTTCGTTGGGCCGATCAGCGTACCCGGGTGCGCGGGGTTGAATGTATTGCGCACGCGCAGCGGTATTTGCCGATTGAGGATCGGCTGGACGGTTTTGGGGTGCAGCACCTTCGCGCCGTAGAAGGCCAGCTCGCCCACTTCCTGGTAGCTGACATACGGCAGGACGCGGGCGCGGCGGTCAATGCGCGGGTCGGTGGTCATGACGCCGTCCACATCCGTCCAGATGATCAGTTCATCGCTGGCGGTGGCCGCCGCAAAAATCGCGCTGCTGTAATCGCTGCCGCCGCGCCCGAGCGTCGTCACATGGCCGTCAGCCGTTGCACCGATGAAGCCGGTGATGACGGGCACGATGCCTTTGTCGAGCAGGGGCTGCAGTTTGGCCTCGATAGCGGCGTTGGTTTCAGGCCAGTGGACGCTAGCGCTGCCGAAATTGGCGTCGGTCGCAATCAACTGGGTCGCGTCGAGCGCCTGAGCCTCGACACCGGCTGTGCGCAGGGCCAGCGCGACGACGCGGGCCGACATCCGCTCGCCGAACGACACGGCGGCGTCGGTGATACGCGGCGTTGCTTCGCCGAGAATGCTGACCGCATTGCACAGCTCGATGTGCTGGTCGAGGATGGCGTTCACCTCGTGCTTGACCGACTCGCGGGATGGCGCGGCCGGCGCCAGCAGATTGAGCGCCTCTTCGTGCCGTTCGCGCAGCTTCTGCGCCGCATTGAGGTACGCCCAGCGGTTGCCGGTCACGGCTTCGCGCACTGAACCAAGCAGCATATCCGTCGCGCCGGACATGGCGGAAACCACCACGATCACGCTGTTACCACGCCGCACTTCATCGCCGGTGATGCCGACGACGCTGGTGATCGCTTCCGGGCTGCCGACCGATGTTCCGCCGAATTTCATGGTGATGAGCGCCATGGTTTGTGCTCCTGGTGCGCTGGCTCGTGACGGACAAAAAAAGAGAGCGTGTGGGCTTCCACACGCTCTCAGGAGTGACCTGAATACCGCACGCGCGTTTAGCCCCGCCACCTGTTATGGGGAGTCATAGTGCGCATGACCATCGAAGTTGTGCTGGAGATGAGAAAATGCATGATGCGCCATTTGCCTCAGCAACACTCACTGAAAGGCAATGCTACTCGCTAGCCACGAAGCTGTCAAGCGGCCCATCACGCGCTAGACTAACCGTATTCGCTGGAACATGCAGATCGGACGCGCGGTCATGCCCTGTACCATCCGCATTCTGACGCCCACCGGCCTCGAAGCCGCCCCGTATGCCGCCGATTCGCTGCTTGACGCAGCGCGCCACGAGCCGCCGGATGGCGTCTATACCATCACCAATACGTTCGAACGCACGAAGGTGCTGAAGATTGACGCACATTTGAACCGGCTGGAGGACTCGGCGCGGCGCGAAGGCATCCCACTGGTGCTCGACCGCCCGCGCCTGCGCGCCGCCTTGCGCCAATTGATCGCGGAGGCGGGTTACGGCGATGTGCGCTTTCGCGTCACCGTGCCGCGTGCCGATCCGGCTCGCCTGATCCTCTCCTGTGAGCCGTTTCATCCGCTGCCTGCCAGCGTATATGAGCAGGGGGTGCGCGTCGTGCTGATTCACGGCGCGGCCCGGCATAATCCGGCCGCCAAAACGTCCGGCTGGATGGTAGACCGGCAGACGATTGAGGCGGCGCTGCCCGAAGGGGTGTTCACCGGCCTGCTGGTGGGCGAAGGCGGGAAACTGCTCGAAGGCCTGAGCAGCAACTTCTACGCGATTCTCGGTGGCGAATTATGGACGGCGGGCGGCGGGGTGCTGCCGGGCATCGCGCAGCAGATCGTGCTCGAAGTCGCGCCCGGCATGCTGCCCGTCCGCCGCGAAGCACCGCTGACTGCCGACGTGCCACGCCTGGCCGAGGCATTCCTGACCAGCGCCAGCCGGGGCATCGTGCCTATCGTGCGGATTGATGATGCTGTGATGGGAGACGGCAAACCCGGCCCTTTCACCCGCCTTCTGCGTGAACGCTATCTGGCGTGGGCCGCCGTGAATATGGAGGAGATATAGAGGGAAAATGAGACGCTGATTGCCCCGCTGCGTGGACTCAGCACTCAGCACTTTCAACTTCGTTCTCAATCCCCGATGGGCGATTTGAAGTCATAAATGCCGTCGCGGATGGCGTAGCGGTTCAGATCGGCCGTACACACCATCTCATCGCCCTGCTGCAGCAGGTCACCGCCGCATTGGGGACAGGCGAAGATGGACGCCGTCGTGAGCTGCGTCGGGCCGAGCTCGACCCGCCGTGCCCGCAGGAAGATGCTGGGCGAAACCAGCGCGCCAGTCGTTTGCAGCAGGCCGTCCATGCTGGCCAGCACCTGCGTATTCACGCTGCGTTTGAGCGCGTTGACGCGGAAGAATGAAACCGGCACGCGCCGTTCCACCCGGAAGCCAGCGCCCTGCAGCGCCTCGCTGATGTACTGCGGATGGAAATCGAAGTTCAGTTCGACGAACTCGACCGGCTCGTGCGAGTGTGGATTCCACGACTGCTTCCCCAGCGCGTAGCGGGCCATCGCCTTCAGATGGCGCTTGTTGGCGTGTTCGAGGATGAACACCCCATCGGTGATCAGCACGCGGCCAACCTGATCGAGCACCTTCTGCACATTCGCCATGTGATGAATGACGCGGATCATCGTCGCGGCATCGAAGACGCCCGCCTTGAACGGCAGATGATAGGCGTCGGCCGCGACATAGACGAAATGCGACGAACGGCCGTGATACTCCTGCGCGTACTGCATTTGCGAGAAGGAATAGTCGAGCAGCACGACCTGATCGAAGGCGGCGAACTCGTCACTCAGCCGGCCGAAGCCCGCGCCAACTTCCAGCAGGCGGCGGCCGCCGCCGCGCAGCAGCCGCCGCACGGCGATCCGCTCGACGCGATCTTCGTAGTCGCGCCCGCGCCCTTCCCAGAATTCGGTGCGATAGTTCGAGCCTTCGTAATCACAAATGCGAGGACGAGGTTCAGGTTTCGGCATAACTGCTCACAGGGAGTCCTGATTGACTGGGGGACAGGCACGGCGGCCTGCGTGAAGCCCGTATTCTACTCCGCCAACAGCCGTGCTCACAATTCGCCGGGTGGCTCATTATCATCACCGGGCAGCGCTGGAAAAATGATCACATCTGGATTAGGCGAAGACTGGCGCGAAGTCCAAACCCGAACCGCTGGTTTTCCCATGACGCGAAAGAAAACCAGCACCGAGACCACCATCCAGATCAGCGCGATGGCGGTTGCCGCCACTGAACCGGGCGAATATCCGCTGATCAGGGCCCCCCAAGCCGCGATGACGCAGATGATGACCACGACTGGCGCGGCAGCAAGCGCCAACCACGCGAGCCGGTCGAGCGGCCCCGAGACAGGCGTGGCGAAGAAGCGGTAGTTCACGAAGGCGAGCAGGGCGATAAACGCAGCCATGACCAGCAGCACACAGCTACACAACGCCAGCCCGACGGTTTCGAAGAACATGCCCGTATCTCCGCTACCCTGATCAAACAGCAGGACGAGAGACATTGTCCCCCGCCCTGCCCCGCATTACCAGATTGGATCGGCTCAGGCGAGGCTGGCCGCCTTGCGCAGCAACGCGACCTTGTCGGTGCGCTCCCACGGCACATCGAGGTCAATCCGGCCGAAGTGACCATAGGCCGCCACCTGCCTGTAAATCGGGCGGCGCAGGTCCAGATTGCGGATGATGGCGGCCGGGCGCATATCGAAGGTGTCACGGATAATCTGCTCGAGCTTCTCGTCGGAGATTGTGCCTGTGCCAAACGTTTCGACGGCGAGCGAGGTAGGGTGCGCCTTGCCAATGGCGTAGGACACCTGCAGCTCGAAGCGCGAGGCCAAACCGGCTGCCACCACGTTCTTGGCGATGTAGCGGGCCATGTAAGCCGCGCTGCGGTCCACCTTGGTCGGGTCTTTGCCGCTGAACGCGCCGCCGCCGTGGCGGGCTACGCCGCCGTAGGTATCCACGATGATCTTGCGGCCGGTCAAGCCGGCATCACCCTTCGGCCCGCCGGTCACAAACCGCCCGGACGGGTTGATGAAATAGCGGGTCTGGTCGTCCACCATATGCGCGGGAACGTTCGGCAGGATGATCTCCTCGACCACCGTCTGGTAGATCTCATCCTGATCCACATCGGGCGCGTGTTGAGTCGAAATGACGACGGTGTCAACGCGCTTCGGTTTACCGTTGGCGTATTCGACGGTCACCTGACTCTTGGAGTCCGGGCGCAGCCACGGGATCTGGCCGGTCTTGCGGGCTCGGGCCAATTCACGCACCAGCTTGTGGGAAAGCGAGGCAGTCAGCGGCATCAGCTCGGGCGTTTCGTCGCAGGCGAAGCCGATCATCATGCCCTGATCGCCCGCGCCCGTCTCCTCCTCAACCGCTTCATTGCCGCGGACTTCCAGCGCCTCGTCCACACCCTGCTTGATGTCGGGCGACTGCTCTTTGAGCGAAACGAAGACGCCGCAGGTTTCATAGTCGAAGCCGTACTTGCCACGACTGTAACCGATATCGCGCACGGTATCGCGCACGATCTGGTCAATATCCACATAGGCGCTGGTCGTGATTTCGCCGAAGACGAAGACAAGGCCGGTCGTAGTGGACGTTTCGCAGGCGACGCGAGCGTCCGGGTCCTGGGCCAGAATGGCGTCGAGCACGGCATCGGAAATCTGGTCGCACATCTTGTCCGGGTGTCCTTCGGACACCGATTCGGAGGTGAAGAAGTAGCGGGGCGAGGTCATGAACGTGGTGGACATAGGGGTTCGTAGCTCCTTGGCTGAAATGACTGCGCCTCTCCGGCGGGGAGAGGCGCAAGCAATCAGGTGGGGAGTGCTTCGCTCATCTGCCAGAGGGGTACTCTGTCCGAATTGGCACCTTCCCGGGACTCCGGGGGTTGCCGCGGCTTCGCAGGGCGTGTTCCCTCAGCCGCTCTTGATGAGAGGACTGCACAGTTACGGCAGCCCGTATTCAGTTGTGGCGAAGAGTCTACCGAATCCAATGGAAGGATGCCAGTACGGGTTTTGTGGGGGGAACGGTGCGCGAACCTCCCCCTGGCCCCCTCCACTCCGCTGCGCTGCGTAGAGGAGGGCGGTGCGCGTCCAGAAGTACGCAATCGGGAAAGCGCAGGGCGGCGTGGGCGGATGTGGTGCTATTAGCAAGCCTATGAAAGAGTCGACGAGTGAACAGAATCAAACTAGCGGACAGACATCTGAGAGAAGAATGTAGTGGACAGTGGACAGAATAGCGGACAACAGGCGCACAACAGGCTGGTTTGGCGGGTGGCCCGGCCATATGCCAGCCTTCATCGTAAGCCGGGTGCGCGCGTTTTGGGCGAACGTATGGTGGACCAGATGGACGCAAAGCGGGCAGCGGGGGATGACTGCCTGATCGCGAAGACCTACCCTTGCGAGGAGGGGGCGGGCATGGAGAGGGCGGCGGCAGCCTGCCGGGCAAACGACGTGCCCCTCAATGCCGGAGCTGTGCCTTGCCTGCCCTATTTGTCCGCCACGGCGGCGCGCGGTATAGTTCTGTATCTGGTACCCATTGTGCCATTCGCCTGAACGCGCCCACCCACTGTTAAATTGGCTCCCGTGGACAAGATGACCGTTCGACGCCGGCAGGCCGCCACGGCCAGCACGCTGCTTCAAACCAAGCTGCACCCTCCCCGTGTGCTGGCGCATGCCCTCGCGCGTCCACGTTTATGGGAACGGCTGGACGCTGCGGTTGACAGCCCCTTGATCGTGGTTTCCGCGCCGGCTGGCTACGGAAAAACGACGCTGGTGAGCTCGTGGATTCAATATCAGCAAGCCATCCCTGGTTCGCAGTTCACCTCGGCATGGCTCTCACTCGATGAGCGGGACAGTGACCTCGTCGTGTTCCTGCGCTATCTGTGCGCATCCCTCGACCGGGTCTTTCCCGGGGCTTGTGATTACTCGCTGGAACTGCTCAACGGGCCTGTCACGCCGCCACTCTTCGACCTGTTGCGTGAGCTCGCCAACGAGTTGGAAGCGCTGCCTGATGACCTCGTCCTGGTACTCGATGACTACCACACCCTCACAAGCGGTGATGTAGGCAATCTCCTTGCCGCGCTCATGCGTTATTGGCCGCCGCGCCTCCATATGGTCCTCGTGACGCGCCATCGCCTGGACTTGCCATTGGCCACCATGCGCGCCAGGGGCAATCTCACAGAGTTGACAGCCGATGATTTGCGCTTCACGACAAGCGAGGTCGAAGACTACCTGAGCAAAGTGGTCAAAGTCGAGCCTGTTGGCCAGATGGTTGAGCAAATCGCAAATCAGACGGAAGGGTGGGCGGCTGGCCTGAATCTCGCCACACTGCCACTGCGGCGTAAGGGAATCATCGTCCGGCTTTCAACCCGGCTCGATACCAGCAGCACGATCTTCGATTACATGATCGAGGATGTGCTGGCCAACGAACCGGCCGAGATCGGCGACTTCCTGTGCCGGATCGCGATTCTTGATCGTTGGTGCTTGTCCCTGTGCGACGCAGTAACGGGCGCGGAAGTGGAGAGCAGCCAGGCCCTGGCAGCCGTGAACTGGCTGGAACACACGAATTTCTTCATCGTCCCACTGGATGGCGAGCGGGAGTGGTATCGCTTCCATCGCTTGCTGCGCGATGCGCTGTGCCAGTACGCTGCCCGGGTCTTCACGCCCGATCAGATCGCCGGGTTCCACCGCCGCGCTGCGCGATGGTTCATGAGTCGCGGGCTGGTCGAGGAGGCGCTTCACCACGCTATGGCTATCCAGGACAATGACCTGGCTGCCGAAGTCGTGGAGTCTGGCTTTGTCGAAGCCCTCAATCATGAGGACAGGTCAAGCCTTGAACGCTGGCTGGGCCAGTTTCCAGCCTCGTTTGTGGAAGACCACGCCGGGCTGCTGTGTATCCGGGCGGTCGTGGAGCAGATGGCCTGGCGGCTGGATGCTCTGGAGCGCAGCACCACGCAGCTTAAACAGCATCTGGACGCCAATCCGGCCCCGCAAACCACGCTGCCGAACCCGCTCCTGAGAGGCGTTGCGTTGTGCATGGAGGCCATACTGGCCTTTCTGACGAACCGGCCGGAGGTGAGCGAGGCGCTTTCCGTGCGGGGTCTGGCGCTGCTGGCAGAGGACCTGCCGTACTTAAGAGGCGGGGCTATGGTCTTCCTGGGTGTCTCTTCCCAGGCCAATGGCAGGGCCCCCGTTGTTGAGCCCGCGATTCTGGCTGAATACGACTCGCTGGCTGACCGAAACTCCAGCTATGCCGTGCGCGTACTGATGGCGCTGACATGCAGCGCCTTGCAGGATGGGCGGCTCGAACAAGCCCATCATTACGCATCGCTGATGAAGGAGAAGGCGGAGCAGGGAGGCTATGCCCTGATGCTGGGGTGGGCTCGCTTCTGGCTCGGGCTGATTGATTTTGAATGGAACGAGACAGAAACCGCACGCGAGCATTTTGAAGCCGTGACCGAGCGCCGGTATACCACCCATACCCAGGCCGCCCGCAGCAGCATGATTGGCCTGACCTTCATACAGGCGCTCGCTGGCGAGTGGAATAATGCCTTCCACACGGTAGCGCTCGCCAGCCAGTATGATGTCAATCTGCTGGGTGACGAGAGCCAGCAAATACGAGCGCTGCGCGCACGGTTGCAGAATATGAGCGGCGATTACGCGGCGGCGGTGCGGTGGATCAACGGGGTGAGCATGCCGGTACCCAACCAGCCCCTGCTCTTCTTCCTCGAACCGCACCTCATCAAAGTGCGCCTGCTGATTGCGCAGGAGATGATGGCTGCGCTACGTGACGAGGCGCTCCCGATTCTGGATGCATATGATGACATCGCCCGCCGCACCCACAACGTGCGCTATCAGGTTCATCTGGGCGCGTATCGCGCCGTGGTTCTGGAAATGCTTGGCGACCGGGAAGCCGCTCTCCACACCCTGCGCCGTGCGCTTGAACTGGGGCGCAGGGGCGGCTTCACACGCACCTTTACCAGCCACGGAAGCCAAATGCAGGCCATGCTTGGACAGATTGCCGGGGACGCCAACAGCCGCGAAGCCGAATATGCGCGCCGGTTGCTGGATGCCTTCAATCCCCCTGAGCAGCCCAGGGCCGATGCGCAGCCGCTGGATGAACCCCTGACTTCGCGTGAGATTGACGTATTGGTGCTGATGCGCGAGCGCCTGAGCGACAAGGAAATTGCGGCCAGACTGAGCATCTCAGTGGGAACCGTGAAGCGTCACTCGGCCAACCTGTATGGCAAGCTGGGCGTGAACAAACGCTGGGACGCAGTCAGCCGAGCCGAGGAGATCGGCATTCTGCGCTAGCAGGTGATTGCAAAGGCCTTCAACTCCCGGCCTCGTCTCCCAAGTGGAGAAGGGGTGAACGGCCCGCTGCGCGGGCTATGCATTACCCGCATTTTAAGGGGAGGCAAGAAGGCCGTGACCGAGTGAAGTACGGGGTGGCTGAGCCGCGCTACGCCTGAGGCTGAAGCCGGCTTCAAGTACGGCCGTTGGCGGGGTGCAGCGTGCTGCGCCCGCCAGATTGACGACTATCAAACGGGCACAGCACGCTGCGCCGCTACAGGCGAAAAGCCCCGTTATGAAGTTTAGTCAACGGCGTGAGTGATAGACGGTGCGCACGCGAGCGCACCGCGATTCACCTATTCCGGGGTTGTTTTCCTAAACGTCATCACGGGGCGCAGCTTTAGCTCGACGGCTTCAGCCTCGGGCGAAACGCATGCACTGAACCAGACTTGTGGGTCATGCATAGCCCTGAGGGAGAGGGAATAAGGGTGAGCGCCTCGTCAAACACGCTCTAGGGCCGCTCGTCGCGCTGGAGATGAGCCATGAACTCGCCGCGCGTCGTGGCGCTTTCGCGGAACAGGCCGAGCATCGAACTGGTCGTCATGCTCGAATCCGCCTTCTTCACCCCGCGCATCATCGAGCACATATGCACGCCATCGGCTACCACCGCCACGCCCATCGGCTGCAGCACCTCATTGATGAAATCGGCAATCTGGCGCGTCATACGCTCCTGCACCTGCAGGCGGCGCGCGAACATATCCACGATACGCGGGATTTTCGACAGGCCGACGACCTTGCCCTGCGGGATATAAGCCACGCTCACATGCCCAAAGAATGGCAGCATGTGGTGTTCGCATAGGCTGTAAAACTCGATGTTTTTGACGATCACCATATCCTGGTAATCCACGTCAAACAGCGCGCCATTGATCAGCTTCGCCGCATCCACCCGATAGCCACCGAGCAGCTCATCATAAGCCTTGGCGATGCGATGCGGTGTCCTCGCCAGCCCTTCGCGGCCGGGGTCTTCGCCAACGGCGTTCAGGATGCCGACCACCGCCGACTCAATCGAATGGTGATCGATGGGCGGCAGGCCCAGCTCAAAGCTGCGCTGGAAATCTTCCGAGCGCAGCTTCAGGTTCATCTCGGTCAACATCTCGTCGTCCTCAAACGAACCGACGGGGTGGCCAAACAAATTGTCCATGGTGTGCTTCCGTTTCGCCGCCTGCAACAGTTTCAGGCCGGGCCAGTGTATTACAGACGCGAACACTGCCTTAATGCTTACAGATGACCCTCCGATGCTCATACGATCCTCATGCGGCGTGCGCACGCCGCCAAGTCCGCCCTACAGAGGCAGCGGGAATTACGGGTACAATGGGCCGCTGCTGTTCGGCATGAGGGAGCGGGTATGAATCTGACCGAATACGGGCGTATTCTGTGGCGGCGCGGCTGGATCATCGTGCTGTGCGCGGTGCTGGCTGGCGCAGCGGCGTTCATCCTCAGCCGCCAGCAAACGCCCACCTATCGCGCCTCGCAGGTGCTGCTCATTCAACCCTCGCGCAACGACCTGGGACTGACTGAAGCGACGACGCGCCTGATGAACTCGTATCAGGTGTATCTGAACAGCACGATCATCGCCCAGCGCGTGATTGACAACCTGCAGTTGGATCGGCTTCCCGGAGATTTACTAAGCGACGTCACGATTCAGTCTGACCGCAATAATTTGACGGTGCAGATTGACGTGGACGGCCAGGACTGCGGAACATCGTCTCGCGTCGCCTCGGAATGGGGCAACCAGCTCGTCATCTACCGCAATCAGGAAAATCAGACGGTGCACCAGGAAGACCGGATTGACGCAATTCCAGCCGACGCGCCGAAGTGCCCGACATCGGTGACTCCCAATGTGGCGATCAACACCATCGCCGGCGTGCTGCTCGGCGCGACCGCTGGTGTGGTCATCGTCTTCGTACTCGAATATCTGGAAAGCAGCATGATCCGCCGGCGCGATGATGTTGAGCGCGGGCTGGAGCTGCCGGTGCTGGCCAGCATCCCCAACGAGGAGTAGACCGCCCATGACTGCAGCGCCCAATCTGGTCATGCTTGCCACGCCGCGCTCGGCGGCCGCCGAAGCTTACCGAACACTGCGCACCAACCTGATCTTCTCCAGCGTCGAGAAGCCCATCACCGCCCTGCTGGTCACGTCACCGGCCCAAAGCGAAGACAAAAGCACGGTGATCGCCAACCTGGCGGTCGCCTTCGCCCAGGCCGGCAACAAGACCATCCTGATTGACGCTGACCTGCGCCGCCCTGCCCAACAGGGCATTTGGGGTGTGTCCAGCGAGCGCGGGCTGACCAGTATGATCCTCGAAGACGGGGCGCTGGCCGCGCCGCCACTGGTCGAAACCGGCGTCCCGAACCTGTCACTGCTGCCGACGGGCCAGCTACCACCGATCCCGGCCGACGTGTTGAGCAGCCAGCGGATGGCCGAGGTGATCGGCGTGCTGAAGGCCCGCGCCGCCTACCTGCTGTTCGATGCCCCGCCCGTGCTGGCGGCCACCGATGCCGCACTACTGGGCGCCAAGCTGGATGGCGTGCTGCTCGCCGTCAAAACCGGC
>JAEURB010000498.1 GCA_016788435.1 Anaerolineae bacterium
AAGGAAGTCGCCACTGCCGAACACACTGGCGCTGTTGACCAGCACATCGAGCCGCCCAAAATGCGCGGCCGCCCCTTCGATGGCGGGCGCAATCTCGCCGCATTGCGAGAAATCGGCCTGCGCCACCCAGGCGCGCACGCCGCAAGCACGAATTTCATCGGCCGTGGTGGCTGCCTCATCAGGGGATGCGTGGTGATGAATGGCGACGTTCGCGCCGGCGCGGGCGAAGCCGAGCGCGATGCCCTTGCCCACCCGCCGTGCGCCGCCAGTAACGAGGACAACCTTACCGCGCAATTCCGCTTCCATCGCCCCCTCACCCTATCCGCCCATGTGCGGGACGATGGTACGGTGCGTTCACAAGTACACCTTGCATCACGCCTGCTTCAACCTGCCCGCGAATCGCCGGGGGCCACCTGCACGACCGCGCCCCACGGTTGATACTGGCTGGCGAAAATCTCGCGATTCAGCACGTTTCCGCTGGTATCGAGGATGGTGCGCGTCACTTCGACGTACGAACCCTGCGCGGGCCAGTCCACCTGCACGCTCTGGCCCGGCTGAAGCTCTGAATTCACTTCGTAGACGGTCGCGGCTGGCGCTTCCACTCTGCTCACAACCGGGCCTTCCTTCACCACCTGCCGCCCCGGGTTCGTGCTGTAAAAGCGGAACTGGAGTGAGGTGCTGCCGGGCAGCACCGAAGTTTCGATCAGCAGGTAATAATCGGTGTCGTTGTAGAAGCGGAAGTCGAGATCCGGGTTGTAGATGGCCGCGTCCATGCCCACGCCTTCGCCAGCCTCGTAGTACCCGACGCGATAGCCGTGCGCGTGGCGTTCCTGAATCGGATAACCGGCGTAAAAGGCGGCCTGAAAGACCGTGGTACTCACCTGGCACACGCCGCCGCCGACGCCATCCACCGTCCGGCCGCCGACGATGACCTTGCCGGGCACATAGCCAGCTTCCGGCGAAATATCGCCCACGTAGCCGTTGAACGAGAATAACTCGCCGGGCGCGATGATGATGCCGTCCAGCTTGCTGGCGGCAGTGGCGATGTTGTCAATCCGCGCCTGTGAAGAACCGGCATAGCTGGTGGTGGCCTGTGAAACCAGTTGCGTGATGCCGAGTTCGGCGGCCGTCACGTCGTTGTGGTAGCGCGGCAGGTCGTAGGTGAAGCCCATCGGCACCACGCGATTGGTGGGGTCGAAGAGCGCCGTTTCGATGCGGCCCAGCGTTTCGGCCACGTTGAGCGTGCGCCCGCTCACCGACGACTGAATATTGATCAGTTGGCCGGTCGTCTGGTCGAAGTGGAAGCGCGCATTCCTGGCCGGGATGATCAGGCCAGACGCGAGGGCTTCCAGCGCCGGTTGATAGACTCCGGTATCGGCCACAACCTCGTAGCGGCGCGTGCCGTCGGGCTGGAGCACCGTTTCCACGCGCAGCAGTTCGGCGATCTGCTCGACGCTGATCGTCCACGGACCAAGCGCGTTGCCGCGCCCGTCATCGGCCACCAGCAGCAGCGGGCCAGACAGAGCGGCGCGGGCGCGGGCAGCAGCGGTTTCGGCGTCAAACGACAGCGGTGGCGTTTCGCGGATAACGAGTGGAATCTCGCCGCCAGGCGCGAGGCCGAGGATGGCGCTGTCGAGCAAGCCGAGCGTCGCGGCCACATCGAGCGAACGGCCGCTTTGTGCAGGCGTCGTCTGAATACCCGTCCCGTTCACGGTCAGCGTCGCATCCACCACCGGCCGGTTGATCTGCGCCGCAAGCTGGCTGAGGAACCCGGCAGCAGCGCTCTGGTCATAGCGAATGACCGGCGTCACGGCCGTGCCGTTCAGCCATGTGAGGCCCTGATCGATCACATCCGCAAACAGATTACCCGAATGGCCGACTGCCTGAGCCTGCGCGGCGGCGGCTTGCGCGTCGAGGCGAACGCCGAGTTCGCCCGCACTCACCTGCCAGAAGCCTTCGCCGTCGCGGAAGGTGAACACTGTGTCGTCATCGTAGGTGAACTTGCTGTCGAGTGCCGCCACCGCCTGGGCAGGCGTCAGGCCGGTCAGGTTGATGCCGTAGGCCATCACGCCGGGGATAATACGCTGCGCATAGGCCAACCGGTAGACGCCATAGGCCGAAATCAGCAGCAGCATGACCAGCATCACGCCGCTGAAGAACAGGATCGGCAGTCGAACCAGCCACGGGCTGGCGCCGGCGGGTGGTGCGGCATACGGGCGCGGCTGGCGCGATTCAGGGTAATACGTCATTGGCTGACTTTACTTCGTCACAGGTGCGGTCATTGTAACATACGGGGCTCACCCGCCGGTGCGAACGCTGGGTTCGCTCAGGTCGTCAGGCCCGGTAGGGAACACGAGCGGCTGTGGCAGGCTGTCCAACGCCTCGCCGCCCAACTCGACGCCATCAATCACGAAACCGGCGAAGAGCTGAGGCAGCATAGCGCGCACGCGTTCCACTTCATGCGCCGGCATACTGATGTTCGCAGCCAGCAGCGCATCGCGCTTGGGCAGGTAGACGCCGATGACGAGCGTCCGGATCCCGCCGTTGCCGGAAAGCAGGTAGTAGGCCGCGTCATGGCCGTGCCAGTCGAACGCGACGGGCTCGCTGATACCCATGGCCACCGAGCGCACATGCGGCAGCGCTATCGCCTGTGACATGATATCCATCGCCCGGTTCGGCGCCTCCGCGTGGCGGGCGAAGATGTCCAGATTGGGACAGAAGAAATTGACGACTGCGCCCCGAATCGCTGAGCCGGCGGCCGCGCTTGTTTCCGTCGTCTGCTCGGCCAGAACCAGGCCACCGCGTGTATCAGCATCCCAGCCGGGCGGCTTCCACATCCCGAATTCTACACCGGCCGCCTCGCCTTCCAGCCATGTCGTTTCCGGAGGCGCGGTCAGCTGAGGGGGTGTGGGCGTGGGTGGAACGGACTGCGTGCTGCATGCTACCAGCAGCAAGAACGTTCCTGTCAGGGCAAGCAAAAAATGACTCATGAGTCTGCAAGAAGCCCAACCATGTGGCAGATTACCGATAGGCTTGCAGCCGGCGGCCGCGCCAGCCGAATTGCCGTCATGGTAGCACGCAGTTCGGGTGAATGCGCGCGAGTCTCAGGCACTTCTTAACCGCGCCGCCCCGGCAGATTAGCTGCGGATGAGACGCCGCTTCAACAACCCGGCCAGCCAGCGTAGTTCATCAATCCGCAGCAGTGCCGCCGCGCCGAAGTAAACTGCCGTGCAGGCCGCCGCAATCAGGCCGACGATTAGCAGCCGGTGGAGAAAGGTATCAATACCGATCACCGGCTCCAGCAACGTGTCAAGGCCGACGGCCACCACGCCCATTGCAGCCACGGCAATGCCAGTTTTGAGCAGTGTGATACCGATGCGCTGCCGGCCAAACCCGCCGATGCGCCGCCGCAGCACTATCGCCGAGATGATGGCGTGCGTGATGTGCTTCAGGCTGTCGGCCACCATCAGGCTGAACAGGCCGAGCGCAGGCAGCAGCAGCACGGCCGCCGCCATATAGACGCCGAAACTGACCAGCCCGATGATGGCCGGGGTGAGCGTATCCTGCCGCGCATAGAAGGCATAAATGAACAGCAAATCCACCGCCGCAAAGGGCAAGCCGATCAGGTACAGGCGCAACGCCGTCGCCGTGATCACAGTGTCGGCCGGGCCAAACGCCCCCCGCTGAAAGAGCAGCGCGACAATCGGGATGGCCAGCACGAATAAACCGGCCGCGGCCGGCAGGATTAGCGTGATGGACAGGCGCAGACCCAGACCGAGCGTGTCTTTGAACGCCTGCGCGCTCTGCGATGCTGCCGGATTACGCGGAGACGAGAGCGCCGCGCCGGCATCATCGGCGGCCATATCCGTCTCCAGCGCGATCAGCACGGACTGCTGTGACAGCGTTGGAAGGATGGCAATGCTGATGGCCGCCGTCACCAGCCCATGCGGGAACTGCATCAACGTCGTCGCCCAGTTCATGTAGCCCAGCGCGCCGGTGATCGTTTGGCTGGCCAGGTTGTAGCTGAAGGTGCGAACGACCAGCGTGTCAATCAGCAGCACGAACATGACCGGCGCATACAAGCGCAGAATCTGGCGCAGGGCCGGGTGACGCCAGTTGAAGTTGAGCCGCAGGCGCGCGCCCCGCAGGCCGGGCAGCAGCAGCAGCGCCTGCGCCACCGAGCCAGCCAGCCAGCCGATGGCCGCTGCTTCGATGGCGTTCGGCGGCCGCGCAAACGTCCACGTTACGCCGTGCGGCCCCACCAATACCATCACCTGCGGCGACGGGGTGAGGAACAAGGTCACCAGCACAATCGTGCCATTGAAGACTACGCCGGCCAGCGCCGGCAGAGCGAACGCCTGCAGAGCATACATCGCGCCGCTCAAGACCGAGAAGATGCCGAGCGCGATCAGAGCCGGAGACGTCACACGCAGCAGGCTGGCCGCCAAGTCGAGCGTGGCAGTTCCGTAACCGCTGCCAAATAGCGCCACAAACTGCGGCGCGAGCGCCAGCAGCGCCAGCACGATCAGCGACAGCAGAGCGGTCAGCAGCGTGAGCAGCAGCGATACGAGCTGCCAGAAGGCCGCCCGGCCCTCGCGGGTATCCATCTCATTCAGAACCGGGATGATCGCGCTGTTGACATGCCCGGCGATCAGCAGATCGTAGAGCGTTTTGGGAATGATGGTCGCTGTGTAGAAGGCGTCCACCGAGGCTGTTGCCCCGAACAGGCCGGTGAGCGCCATCTCGCGCACCATGCCGAGGGCACGGCTGCCCACGTTTCCCAGCACCAGAATGCCGGTGGCGCGCGCTACACGGGCATTGGTCTCGGCCTGATTGGGCGGCTGGCTTTCGGGTGCAGCCGCCGCAGAAACGTCAGTAGGTGGCAAGCGAGAGTCCCTTAGAAGAAGTGCTGAGTGCTGAGTGCTGAGTATCGCCCGCTGCCACGATACGGCGGAAAAGATGGTCTGCGCCTCGGGCGCACTTTTTGCACAGGCGCTGACTTACTCAGCACTCAGCACTCAGTACTCACGACTCGCCTTTTGGCGTAAGCATAGCACAGCGCCCACGCCCCGGAAGGGCCGCCGCCCGTGTTACAATTGACGTACTTACTCATAATGAACGTGACCGGGCAGACTACAGGCATGGATCCGCTGATGCAGGCGCTGCAATACACCGATGACGACCTGAAAGCCAATCAGCAGGGGCGAATCGGCCCGTTTCAGGCCGTTCGCCTTAAACGGACGCTCACCCACTGGATTGCCGTCAGCGCCATTGTGCTGATTCTCGGCGTCCTCGGCGCGGCGTCGTTTCTCTATTTCGGCGCGGTCAACGCCTCTTCCGGCCTCACGCTGACCGGCATCGTTATCACGGTCTTCAACGCCATCGTCGTTGGCCTGATCGCGCAGTTCTGGATGCGCAGCCGCACCGACCTCCAGCGGCCGCCGCTCGTTCAGGAGGGGGTGCTGCACCGCGTCGTGCGCGCCACAAAGAACGGGCGCTTCGCTGGCTACATCATGCGGCTGGAAGGCGTAAGCGGCGACATCAACGTCAACAAGCTGATTTTCAACGCCTTCGCCGACGGCGCGCGCTACCGCCTGTACCGGGCGGCAGGTTCACGCACCCTTCTGTCCGCTGAAGTTGTGGTCAAGGACTGACACCATGCGCCGAATCGGGTTGTTCGTGGCTCTCTGGATTACGCTTGCCATCTTTGTCATCGGGGCGGCCAGCGCCCAAAAAACCACGAACGACGCGCTGGAGGCGCGCTGGATACACGCGCAGTTGAACGATTGGAGGCTTGGGCGGGAGCTTGGCCCGCTGGCAACCAGTGAAACGCTCTCCCGCATGGCCTATGATCAGGCCTCGTATTTGGCCAGCCTGAACAATCTGCCCGGCACAGCCGCCATCCATAATGGCCAAACCGGTGAAGGGCCGCGCGTGCGCGCGCTTTGGCCGGATTACGCCTGGCCCGACTACGGATTCCCGGGGCAAATTCTCCTCAGTGAGATCACGTGGGTGGGCGACCGGCAGGACGCGCTCGACTTCTGGCACGAGTCTCGCGTGCACCGCGAGTCGGCCACTAATCCGTGGTATCGCGAAGTTGGCGTGGCAGCCGTTCCCTACCGGCGCAATGGCATCGACGGGCATATCTACGTCGCGGTGCTGGGCGCACGCCCGAATGTGCTGCCGGTGCTGGCCGACCCCCGGCAGAACACGCTGTACCTCACTAACGAGAGCTACCGGGGCGCGCGCAATCAAACGCTCCGCGATGTGCAGCAGGTTCGCCTGTTCGACGGCGATGGCCGCCCACTCACCAACGGCTGGATACCGTGGGCCGCCGAGATGCCAATTCCGGCCGGCGCTGGCAGCGGCATCAGCGTGCTGTACAGTGACGGTGAACGCCAGTCGCTGGCCACGGCCTCGCTCAATGAAGGCGATATTCTGCTTCCGGCGTATGAGGACGCGTGGCGCGTTCGCTCCACAACGTTGATAATGCCGACCGCCGCCCCCACCCTGACACCGACCCCACCACCGCCGCCTCATATCCGCCTCGTCTACGACCGCTACGGGCTGACTTTGATGAACACGTCGCCCACCCCGGCCGACGTGCGCCGTCTGCGCCTGGTGGGGTCGAATGGCGGTGAAGTGCGCGTAGGCGATCTGACGGCGGGGTTCGTGCGCGGCTCACTGCGCGCTTTACCCGCCTATAGCTGCCTCGTTTACGGATTAAACAGCGCACGGCGCAACCTGCCGGATGAATGCCGCTACAGCAGCGTGACCTTTGCCCAGCCCCGCGACCTGTTCTGGACGCAGGGCGATGTCACGGTTTACCGCGATGATATGGCGCTGGCGACCTGCCTGAGAGATGACGGAACTTGTGAGTTCGACCTGCCGTAGACAGAACCTCACCCCCGGCCCCTCCCGGCTGGCGCAAGGAGGGGAACATTATGGTGGCGGGGGAAGTTCGCCTCTTGGCGACGGCCGCGAGGGGGCAGGGCGAGGATTTAGCTACCCAACCGGCGTTCGATGATTTGTAGTTTGGCGATGACCACCGGCAAAGGGTTGTCGGTGAAGGTCAGATAGGATTCGTACACGGTTTTGGCAGCGGCGTAGTCAGAGAGAGCGTAGTGGGCGTCACCGAGCAGCCGTAACACGTCAGCGTCATCGGGCGCGACGGTCGCAGCACGTTCCATGACATCGAGCGCAAGGTCATTGGCATCGTGATCGAGCGCGTATTGGCCTAACCACAGATAGAAGTCGAGTTGGCGAGGGGCAAACGCAATTGCCTGTTCAGCATCGGCAATCGCCCCGGCCGTATCGCCCACCCGGTCCATGGTAACGGCGCGCCACAGATAGCGCTCAGCCGTCGGTTCCAGTACGATTGCCTGAGTTTGGCGGGCAATCGCCTGCCCCAACGCACCCAACCAGAAATGCGCCTCACCCTGAACATCATAGGCGCGGGCAAGGTCAGCGGAAGTGAGCTGGTCCGACACAGCGTTCTGCACGTAGACCAGCGCCTGCGCCGCATTCCGTTCGAGGAGCGGTCCCCAGGGTTGCAGGCACGCTTCGGCGGCCGCGAGCAGCGCAGATGCACCGGAAGGCGTCGTAGACGGGCAGGGGGTAGATGGCTGGGCGGCGGCGAAGGAAAGAGGGCTAAGCGCACAAATCAGCAAGACAACCCCACATGCCATACCTCGAGGTAACCTGAATGCAATCCTTCTCGAAGTCGGGTTCATTTCTCTACTCCGCAACAGGGCACAAGCGGAGTAGATCAAGGCCGCAAGGAGTACAGCAGCATGTGCTGTACATACCAGAGCCAAGCGCGTAAGTCGTGATTACGGCTTGCCGTTGCCCGGAAGGATACTGGATGCATCGCCAGTTGTCGCAAGGATATACAAAATATGAATAGACAGTTCCTCCTAGATATTTATTAGGGGAACCGTCGATACATTGCCGGCACCCATCTTGTGCGCTTACGGTGGAAATGCTGATGGCCAAGATAAGCAGCACAACGGAAAAAAGGACGAGCTTTCGAACGTTCATGGGACTCACTCCTGTTCAAGGCCGTCATCATCATTGTAACATAAAGATACTCAGGCAAGTCATAAGAATGTAATGAGATGTAAATAAGGGCTCACCACTGGATCAGAATATGCGATTAACAAAATGGTGCGGTGTTCCTCGGACAGCGGAGCGTTCACCAGCGCCCCCTACGGCCCGATCTATGGACGCCCGAAATCCTCGTTGGTTGCAGGGGCGTTCGCGTGCGCGTGCGCTCCTTTCATCGGTTTCCCGCCCTAATTTGTTAATCTGCATACCAGAGAGTTGAGGATGTCGTGACAAACGCGATGTGACGCTGGCGACCTGCCTGAGAGATGACGGAATTTGTGAGTTCGATCTGCCCTAGTGAGAGAACCAGGCAAGGAGGGAACATGGCAAGCATCATGCCGGGAAATCTGTCACGATGCCCACAGTGTGGCGAGGCGGGCAAGTCCGTAAACGGAGCGACGATCAAGTGTATGCTTCGCGTGCCGCTGACGGCATATCGCGAGGTGGATTACTGGTTCTGCCGTACAGCGCAGTGCCCGGTGGTGTATTTCAGCGGCGACGGCGCGCAGACTTTCGCTGAAGCCGACCTGCGCGAGCCAGTGTTCCAGAAACATGCAGATCAGGCGGAAACACCAATCTGCTACTGCTTCGGCTTTCTGGTCGGTGACGTGCAGCAGCCAGAGCAGGCAGATCGAGTACTGGCCGTGATTCAGGAGGGCGTCAGGGCAGGACAGTGCGCCTGCGACTGGCGCAATCCCCAGGGAGACTGCTGCCTCGGAAACGTGAGGGTGATGGTCAAACGAGCTAGCGCGCCGGTTCGATAGAGTCTTGAACGCGCCATGTCTCCCGGCCCATGCGAATGCGTCCACAGGGGCCAGTTGTCGCGCGATTCAACTTTGAGCTACAGTCACAACCTCCTGATGGAGCGCATCACAATGGCCGCCGTTCCCCCCAGCAACGAACCCGACGCGATGACCAAGCCGAACGAGCCAGAGGAGGTCATCGCTCCCCCCAGCACTGCGGACGTTCGTGAGGAGATCATCGCGGGGGGTGACATTGGTGGCGCTGTACTGCCGAGCCGCTTCATTTCGCTCCCGCGCGTCAATCTGAATCGCCGCCATCTGGTCAGTGACATCATCGCTGGCGCGACATTTGCGGCCGTCAACATTCCGCAGTCACTCGGCCACGGTCAAATCGCCGGTGTCAATCCGGTCTTCGGCTTGTACACGCTGATGTTCGCCATGCCGCTGGCGGCGATCTTCACCAGTTCTGTCTTCATGAACGTCTCGACGACCAGCGCGCTGGCAGTGGCCACGCAAAGCACGCTGGCAGCGTTTCCCAGCGGTACGCCTGTCACCCAAACGCTGATCCCGCTGGTGCTGCTGGTCGGCTTGTTCCAACTGTTGTTCGGCATCTTCCGGCTCGGTTTTCTGATGCGCTTCGTCTCGCGCTCGGTGATGGTCGGTTTCATGACCGGCGTGGCGGTGCTGATCATCCTCGGCCAGATCAGTGACCTCACGGGATATGACCCAACCTGCGAATTGTGCGGCAACAAGGTAATGGCTGCGCTGGATACGGTGCTTAACTTTCAGAGCATCCAGCTTCCCTCGCTGATCACCGGGCTGGCCACGATGGCATTAATTCTCGGACTGAACCGCACGCCGCTTCGCAAGTTCTCGATGGTGATCGCCATCGTCACCGCGTCGGCGCTCGTGCAGTTGTTCGGCGCAGGCTCGGTGCAGCTCGTCAGCCAGATCGCCACCCTGCCAGACGGCCTGCCACCGCCTGCGCTGCCCGCCTTCGAGTATCTGGGCGTCCTGCTTCCGGCCGCCCTGGCCGTTTCCATCGTCGGGCTGGTACAGGGGGCCGCAATTAGTCAGTCATACGCCAACCCGAACGGGAAGTTCCCGAACGTGTCGAGAGACTTTCTCGGCCAGGGCATCGGGAACGTAGTGGGCAGCTTGTTCAGCGGTATTCCAGCCGGAGGTTCGGCATCAGGCACCGCGCTGATCGTCTCGGCCGGGATGCAAAGCCGCCTGGCCAATGTGTTTGCGGGCGTGTTCGTCATCTTCGGCGTGCTGCTGCTGGCCCCGCTGATCGGCTATCTGGCGATGCCAGCGCTGGCAGGACTGCTGATCATCGTCGGCATTCAGTTGATTGATGTCCCCACCCTGCGCGCCGTGGTCTCAACCGGGGCCGTTACAGCGACTGCGCTGGGGGTTACGTTCGCCACCACGATGATTCTGCCGCTGCAATATGCGGTCTTCGTGGGTGTGGGCGTCTCCATCATGCTCAACGTATTCCGGCAGTCGAACAAGGTGCGTGTAGTCGAATGGCGTCTCACCGATGACGGCGGTGTTGAGGAGTCCGACGCTCCCAGCCATCTGAAACCGGGGAGCGTCACCGCGCTCTACATCTACGGGGAACTCGCCTCCGGCGGCGCGCCGATGGCCGAAAAGGCCTTTCCCGACCTCGATAGTGCGCCGGATTGCGTGCTGGTGATCGGCCTGCGCGGGCGCGATGATGTGAGCAGCACCTTCATTGAGATTATCGAGCGAACCGCGAAGAAGCTGGCCGCCCAGAACAGCCGGTTGCTGCTGTCGGGCGTGAGTGAGCACGTGTACCTGCAGCTCGTGCGCACTGGCGCGATTGACCAGATCGGCCGCGATTCGGTGTTCAGGATGCAACCGCGCATCCACGCCTCACTGAAAGAAGCGATGGCGGCGGGCGACGCCTGGCTGAAACGCGAGCAGGCGGAAAGTATGGCCGCCACCGGGCCGCCCGGCTGATCGAGCAGCGGAACCAGCCTGAATCACTCAAAGTCCGCCGCTGTGCGTTCGATGGTCACGCCGACGGTATCGGTGTAGCGCAGCGCGCCCGGCTTCCACACGCTCACCTGCACGCGAGGCGCGCCACACTCGACGACGCAAACCCGCGCGATACCCACCGCCAGCGCTTCGATGGTGTTGAACGATGCCGCCTCGACGAAACGGATGACCGCCTTGTTGGCCGTCTTGTAGTTGAAGATGTCCGCCGGGTCGTCGGTCAGGCCGCCGGAGCGCAGGTCAGTGTAGAACGTCATGTCAATCACAACGTCCTGCTGGTGGATGCGCTCTTCGGGGTTGAAACCGATGATGCAGCGCAGGCGCAGCCCGCGTATCTCGATTCGGTCTTCCGCCATTGCCTGCTCCTTCAGTTAGGGCATGAACCGTCACCAGTCCGCACAAAGGGTACCCCACGGCCTTTCCACCGGCGCGCAAACCCTAAATGGGCTTCAACTCGACGATCAGGCCGTCGCTCCAACTGTACTTGGCGTCCATGAGTGCGCGTACGGCAGCCGTCAAGTCAGGCTCGGCGTCAGGCGAAACCGGCCGCCCCAGCCCTGCGATCCAACTGGCATCCCGGCTGCCAACGGTGAACTGCACGGCAGGATTTGCCCGGATATTCTTCACCCAGTGCGACTCCTCGCGGTGTTCAGAGACCAGGTAGCAGCATCCATCCAACGCCACGAACAAGATTTCGATGGTGTGCGGCTGTTTGTTGAACCGTCCGGTCGTGGTCAGGTACAGACACGGTGGTTCGCTGGCCGCCATTTTCGACCTCAGGGAACGGCCGCGGCGGATTACGAAATCTACCCTCTGCCTGAAAGCACTATAAACCCGCAAGCACTCAAATAAGAACGCCCGCCGGTTGAGGGCGGGCGCAGAGTAACCGGTGCCCGGACTAGCCGCGGCCGACGTAGGAACCGTCGCGCGTGTCCACCTTGATCGTCTCGCCCACGTTGATGAACAGCGGCACAACCAGCGAAAGACCGCTGTCGGTGACGACGCGCTTGGTCACGTTGCCAGCCGAATTTCCGACGACTGCCACTTCCGCCTCGGCCACCGTGAATGAGAGCGTGGTGGGCAGTTCGTAGTCAATCGGGCGGTTTTCGTAGAACTTGAGCTGAAGCTGAAGGCCTTCCTTCAAGTAGTGGATGTCGTCGCCGAACAGCGTGGCGTTGGCCTCGTACTGGTCATAGGTCTGAATGTTCATGAAGTGGAGGGTGTCGCTATCGCGGTAGAGGTACTCGCAGTCCTCATTCTCCACGTATGCGTCTTCGAGCCGCTCTTCCGCGGTCCAAACCTTCTTGTTGACGTTGCCGGTGCGAATATCCATCAGGTTGGCCGTCATGCTGGCGGCGCCGCGCCCCGGATTGTGATAGGTGGTATTGACGACACGATACAGATTGCCGTCGATCTTGAGCGTCACGCCCTTCTTCAGATCACCTGCTGAAATCATTAGCTGTGTGCTGTCCTTATGCTTCGGCTTGTGGGGAGATTCTCAGGCATTATAGCGGAGTAAGACCGGATTTCCAGTCCGGACGGGGCGGAATCAGCGTTTACGCCAGACTTCGACGGCCGGATCGCCGGCGCGGGCCACGGTGCGGTAGGCGCCCCAATCCACCCACGACGCGCCGCAGCGGGCGACAACAGCCGCCAACTCGCCCATGCACTCGGCCGTCACCTCATCGGCCAGCCGCCGCGCCTCGCAGTACCAAATCGAGTCTTCAGCGCCATAGGGCCGCGCCGCTTGGGCGAGCAGGCTGGTTCCGGCAGGCACGGCGGCGGGAATGTGCAGCGAATAGTGCAGCGTGCGCCAGATGACGGCTTTCAGCCCGGCGCGGTCGAACACCGGCGGCGTTTGGTGATAGAGCACGGGGTCGCGCAGCCACAACCCGCGCGTCGTCCAGCCCGCCTCACGCAGCACGCGGTCAATCTCGCGGTCGTCTTCCCAGACGTCCGTTTCAGCACGGGCGCGAATAACGGAGCAGGCCGCGCGCGGGATAAGGCTCAGCTTGCCCCACACGCCCTGCGCGCTGCCAGCCGCCAGCCGCGACGGCAGCGTCTCATCGCGGTTGAAGGCGCTGTTGAGCGCCCCCACGATGACCGGCGGAGTGCGCACCCCGGGCAGCGGGTAATGCTGGTAAGGCGTCACCGGGCTGACGGCGGCCGGCCGTTCGCCGCCGAGCGCCTGCGACTGTTGGATCAGCCAGTCCAGCAGCGGGCGGCTGTAGACCGCGTCCAGCGCGGGCAGCGCCAGCCAGCCCTCGCCACCAACCCGATCCGCTACTTCGAACGCCGCCAGCAGCCGCGCCCAGCGGTCGGTGGTCTGCATGGCCTGCCAGCGTTCGGGTGTCTCCCAGCCCAGCGCGCGCGGCGTGTTTGGCGCGGCTTCGAGCGGCGCAGGGTTCACGGCCAGCGCGGCGCGCCGGGGTAACGGGAACACAGCGAGCAGCGGCGCGACCGAAGCGAGGGTTTCCGGCCCGTTGACCAGCAGCAGCAGCCCGTCATCGGCCGTCAGTGACGACAGCCGCGCGCGCAGCGCGTGGTCAAAGACGGCGCGGGCGCTCAAGCTCGCCGGGCGCGGCTGATAGAGCAGTTCGGCGTTGATGACGCGCGCGCCAGCCAGAGCATGGGCCGCAGCTTCAGGAGCAGATGAAATATCCATGATGCGAGTCTAGCACGACACAGGCCGATTCACGGCTTGAACTGCATCACCCCGCACCGGCCGTTGGTACGCCAGCCGGGCGATTCGGCATCCAGGCGTTCGGCCAGCCCCGGCGCAAGGCCGGTGATGGGGTCGCTTTTGAGCGTGCGCAGAGCCAGCAGCGGCGCGGGAAAGAAGCCGGTGACGGCGGCAAACGGCGTATCGGCCGGCCACACGGCATCACCCACCAGCCGCCGGTAGTTCAGGTCACCCTTGGTAATGACCAGCGCCGCGCCCGCGAACCAGGCCAGTGCCTCATATGGAAAGTCTCGTAGAAAATAAGCGCTGTTCCAGATGGAGTGTGGCGCGAGCCGCAGCCGCCCATCCAGCCGCGCCGCGTTCAGCCGGTCGGCCAGCCCGTGATTGGCGGGGTACCAGTCATCGGCCAGCCGCGCCAGAAAGGCCTCGACATCGAGCAGAATCGCATCGCTGACGAAAGTTGGGTGCGCTTTCAGGTGCATCGTCACGGTTTCGGCCGCGCCGTCGAGCAGGCCATCGGCCAGCGCCAGGTCGAGCGCCAGTTCGGTGCCGGCGTTGTCGCAGACGATATGCACCGCGCCGGGCGGGTTGTTCAGCAGCGCATCGAGCGCTGCCATGTGATCATCGGCCAGCAGGTCGTCATCGTGGGCATGAGTGCCGTGCGCGGCCACCGAGGCCAGGCTGAGGTCAATCCGGTTGCCCCACAGGGCCATCGTGAGCAGGCTGTCCAGCCGCGCCCGGTCGTCGCCATCCGGCAAACTCAGCGCCGCCGCCAGCCCGTTCCAGAGCGTGCTGTTCGCCAGTTCAGCCGCCTTGTCCGGCGCGAACGGGTCGCGGCCCGTTTCGTACCAGCGCACCGCCGCGATCAGCAGCCGGTAGAGATAGACCTCAGCGAAGAACCATTCGGCCCCGCCCCATGTTTCACCGGCATGCGCTTCCCACTGGCTGCGCCAAGTGGCGTAGTCCGGCCAATCCGGCGCGGGCGGCGGGATGAGCGCGTTCGCCTCCATTGCTTCCGCCAGCACTTCGAGCGCCGCCTGCACACTGGGCGGATAGTCCGGGTTCTTCGCCGCCACGGCGCGCACGATGGACGGCACACGCACGGCCATCGTATGGTGGGCGAACGGGTTACTGGCGTCGGTTCGAATGGGCGCGGGCGGCTGCCGGGGTTCAGGCATCGTTCGGTTTCCCTCAACCAGAATGGGTACAATGCGCGGAGTGTACCGCTGAGGAGCGCCGAGATGAATGAGTTGATTTTGCAGCATGCTGTGTTCATCCTGCAGCACGACGGCGAGTTGAATGCCGAGAACGGGCTGACGGCGGCGCTGATCTATCAGGACGCGCGCATCGAGATGATCGGCCAGCTTTCGAAAGACCTGCAGTTGGCCGGGCTGGTCATCAACCTGAACCTGCCCGAAAGCGACGAAACGCCCTTCCGGATGGTCGAGAATACGCAGCCGTTCACGCTTCCGCGTTCGAAGCCCACCTACGAAACGGCCGTGCTGCAATGGCAGGCGGATGGTGGATTGTTCGTACGCCCCGGCCTATGGCCCGCCTATCTGGCGCACCTGGCCCGTGGTATTCAGGCGGAGATTGACGCCTTCAACCTGCTCAACAATGTGCCGGTTGACGACCGGGCCTTGTTCTCCGATATTCCGCTCAATGTCGGCAGCGGCCCGGATATCGCGCGGCCGGGCAATTGAAGCGGCGGCATCGTTCGAGGAGAAATCCACGTGAACACATTCCGGCGCGCTGTTCTCATCGCCTGTCTGGCCGCCCTGCTGGCTACCACCACCACTGCACGAATCGAGACGCGCCCTGTCGCTTATTCCGTCCTGTATGGCGCGCCAAACGAAGGCGGCCGCCGTTTGGATGTTTATGTGCCAGAGGGACTCGAACCGCCGTATCCCGTGGTACTGGCGTTCCCCGGCTCGGGCGGTGACAAGGCGGATATTGCCGTGTTCACCATCCCAGATATCGCGGCCCGTGCGGGCGCTGCGACCGTGGCCGTTTCCTATGCGACCGATAATCCGCTGATGGCCTATGCCGATGCCTGGTGCGCTCTGGCGTGGGTGCAAGCGCACGGCGCGGAATATGGATTGAACACATCGCGCATCGTTACTTTCGGCCATTCGTACGGCGGGCTGCCCGCCACGATGCTCGGAGTGCAGCAGGACGCGGCGGCGTTTGCAGGGGATTGCCCGCATAATGCGCCCGACCCCGACTCTGTGCTCGGTGTGGTGACTGTCGCGGGGGTGCTGCTCGGCAGCGCGGATGCGCTCGAAGCGTTCGACCCCGCCGCGCCAGTCTGGCACGATGCAAATAGCGCTGAGTTACTCCGTTCCACGCCGCCTGAAGAGTGGCTGGCGCTCGATCTACCCGCCGATCAGCACGAATTCCTCAGCCAGTGGCCGATGGCGTGGATCAACGAAGAAGACCCGCCCCATCTGCTTGTTCACGGCGGTGAGGACACCATCATCCCGTTCGAGAACAGCTTCGCCTACGCCGAAATCCTGACGCGCAACCGCGTGAATGCGACCGTCGTCACCGACCACTACTCCGGCCACGCGCCGCCGCCCTTCACCTACGACCGCGAGCTGATCGTCTTCCTCGAACGGGCCTTTGACGATCCGCCCTTCTGAAATCGAAACGGCCGGAGCGCGCTGCCCCGGCCGTCTTACTTCGGTTATGCAGGCTGATTAGCGGCTCTCGCCCAGCCGCCGTTCGGTGCCAGCCCGCAGGCGCTCGATATTGGAGCGGAAGCGGACAAATATCATCACGACCATCAGCAGGCAGTACACCGCAAATAATTCCGGCGTTTTCCCCTGTGCCGCCAGCACGAACATCCAGACTGTCGCAATTGGGAACATCACCAGTACGGTGAGTGATACATAGCGTGTCAGCGCCAGGACAATGCCCCCCGCCAGCAGTATACCGGCGATGACCTGGATCGGCACGATCATGATCAGCGTCCCAAAAGCGGTCGCCGCGCCCTTGCCCCCGCGCATGCGCCCGGTGATCGCCGCCACCATCAGCGACCAGTTATGGCCGATGATCGCGCCAATGGCCGCAACCACGGTCGCAACAGTCGGGTTCTGCGGATAGATGACCTGCGTGGCGAGCAGAATGGCGACGACGGCCTTCAGGCTGTCCAGCAGCCAAACGGCGACACCCCAGCCGAGGCCCATGACGCGCACGACATTGGTCGCGCCCATGTTGCCGCTGCCCACCTCAAAAATGTCCACGCGGCGCAACCCGGCGACGAAATAGGCGACAGGCAGCGAACCAATCAGATAGGCCGCGCCGAAAACGATCAGGATTTGCAGAAATTCTCCGGTCATAATCTCGGTTTGCCACTCGTATTCAAGCACTGGCACGCGTGGCCAGCGGCATCAACCATCTTAACGCTATCCTGATAGCAGTAACACAGTTCAGCCGCCAACGTCACGCAACGCAGCCGAACTAATTTCCGGCCCCGCTGCTTTCAACTTTCGCGCTTCCCTCTACAATAAGGCTCATCGTCGCCCAAATACTGCCACCCATGGACTCACCATATCTGTTCATCAGCCACAGTTCCAAAGACCCCCGGCAAACCGGCTATCTGGCCGAAGGGCTGCGCGCCGCCGGCCACCGCTGCTGGGTGGATGTCGCGGAAATCCCTGATGGCTCAACCTGGGTGCGCGAGATCGAACAGGGTGTGCGCGGGTGCGCGGCGCTGGTCGTGGTGATGACCGAACGCAGCCGCGCCTCGGAGTGGGTGGAACGGGAAACCGTGCTGGCGCTTGAGCTGAAGAAGCCTGTTTTCGTGGCCCGCTTCGACGACGCGCCGCTGCCGATTCACCTCATCACCCGGCAAGCCAGCGACTTCCGCAAGCGCAAAGCCCCCACGCTCCGCAAGCTGCTGGCCGCCCTTGACGCGGCGCTCGGCGCGCCACTTCCGCCTGCACCCCGCCCCGCACCCGACCCGATCAAGCATGCCTTCTTCAAGTACCTGGAGCAATTCGAGAACGGCCCCGAGAACGCCCGGATCGCCCGCGAACTGTTCACCTGGGCGCGCGCCGAGGCGGACAATCTCACCTTCAGCGGCCGCAGCCAACCCGCTTTCCACGCCCACGTTTATGTTGGGCTGGGTGGCGTGATCGTCTTCTCGCTGCGCGCCTACCCGCGCCAGCCAGCAATTGAAGTCCCCTTGCAGTACTTCATGGAGTTTCCGCCTTACGACGTGCGCGAGGAACGGCTGAAGGTGCTGAAAGCACTCAACGCACTGCTGCCCGCCGCCGATGCGCTCCAGCCTGACCGCGCTGACCGTAAACCGGGCGTGCCGCTGGCCGCCCTGCGTGAACCGGCGCAGCTCGCCGCGCTGAAAACCACGCTCGGCACTCTCATCACGACCCTGCGTGCCGCGCCCTGAAACTGCGCCCCGACTGGTTATTCGTCGAAGAAGCTCGCCGCTTGCCGCACTTCAGGCGGCGTGGTGCTGCCGTGTTCCGGAACATGGAAGCGGTGGCGGCGGATATACGTTTGCGCCCGCGTGATCGTCACCACATGGAAGCCCGGCTCTGCACCCCGGTCTTCGATGATATGGCTTTGGCCGGGCCAGCATTCAAGCTGATACCAACTGCTCGGCACGCTGGTATAGAGCACGCCATCCACCAGCGTATCGGTGGACATATGCACATGCCCGTGAAACACGCCGCGCAGGCGGTCTTTGGCCTGCACCATCAGGCGGTGGAAGTCCTCGCCATTGGAGAGGCGCA
>JAEURB010000040.1 GCA_016788435.1 Anaerolineae bacterium
AGCTCGACCGCGCCGCCGAGAAAGCGCAGCAGAAACTCGATAAGTGGAACCGTAGTGTGAAAGGACAGCGGTGATGAGCATCCCGACTGATTTGAAGTGGATCGACCTGACGGACGAGCAGCAGCAGCTCATGCGTATGGCCTTCCCCGGCGAGGCGTTCACGCTCGGCACGTGGGAAGAGCGCCGCGTGCGCGCTGCCGAAGAACTCATCCGCGCCGGGCTGCTCACCGGGGGCGGCCTGCATGAGCGAAATGACCGGAATCGTATTTATTGGATCACGCTGGCCGGACGGGTATTCGTCCGCGCGGCGCGCGAGATGGGCGAGGAATAACCCTCGCACACATGAGCATCGAATCGATAACCAGAAAAGGAAACCAAACATGAACGCGCAACCCTATCATCACATCGTCCGGATCGTCGGCGACCGCACCAAGAGCGGCAAGCTGATGCTGCGCTGCGAGACGGTCGAGGGCGTCAACTTCAACGTCTTCAAGGACGCCGATCTGACGCGCGACACGCTGCGGCTGCTGCTGGAAGCCGGCTACGCATCGCCCGCCGAATTGAAGCCGAACGAGGTGCAGACGTGGTATCAGCACCCGATCCGCGTGACGCTCGAAAACGACGGCAAATGGTGGCGGCTGCTCAGCGTTGAGCCGCGCCCCAAACACGCGCTGGCCGACGAGCCGCAGACCATCAACCACGCGCTCTACAAGCAGCAGGCGCAGTCATGGGCTGACATGCTGGTGAACGGCGAGGATTATCCGCTGGTGGCATTGGACACCGAGACGACCGGCCTGCTCGATGATGACGAGGTCGTCGAGATCGCGGTGGTTGGCGTGGACGGCGTTGTGCTCTTCAACAGCCGCGTCCGCCCGCGCGATCCGGAAAAGCTGCTGCGGGTGCAGCGCAACGAGCGCTCGGCGGCTGAAGTGACCGGCATCACGCCTGAGATGCTGGAACACGCCAAGCCGTTCGAAGACCTGTATGACGAATTGAGCGTTGCCATCAATGGGGCGCTGCTTGTGGCCTACAACTCGGCCTTCGACATGGGCATCCTCAACCGCGAATGCAACCGGCGCGGGCTGCCGCTGCTCGTGCCGCTGGCGACCATTGACGTGGCGCGGATCGCGGCGCAGTACATCGGCGACTGGCACGAGGCGGCCAAAGGCTACCGGCTGCGGTCGCTGCAAGAGGTGGCGGCCAGACTGCACCTCGAGGGATGGATGGCGCAGGACTGGCATTCGGCGGAACATGACGCGCTGGTACTGGTCGAAGTCCTCGCCGCGATTGCCGATGGTCAGCCGGTGCGAGAGGACGGCGGCGATGAGTGAGCCGGTCAAGGCGCTGACGGTATTGCAGCCGTGGGCGCAGCTGCTCGCGCTGGGCGTCAAGATGTTCGAGACGCGCGGCTGGAAGACGGCCTACCGGGGGAAGCTGGTGATCCACGCGGGCAAGACGCCGCCGCAAATCGACCCGCGCGACAAGGCCTTCATCCACGCTCTGAACGCGAACGGCCTCAAGCTGAACGATATCCCCAAGCTGCCGCTGGGCGCGGCGGTCTGTCTGTGCGATCTGGTGGGGGTGTGGCGGGCGGAATCGGTGGCGGCGCAGTTCGGCATCGACCACCGCATCCCGCCCTATGAGGAACACTTCGGCAACTTCGCGCCGGGCCGCTACGCATGGCAGATCGCCAACGTGCGGATGTTCGAGACGCCCATCCCGGCACGCGGCGCGCAGCAGCTCTGGGACTGGACGCTGCCGCTGCCTGATCCTGATTCGGCACCGTTTTAGTTTTCGACGAGGTGATGATGCTGCCGATGCCCACGCTTCAGATCGACGAACCCGCCGCGCACCAACCGCGCCTGCTTGACACGCCCGATCCGGGTCTGCCGCCGCAGCGCTGGTCGATCCCGGCAGCGGCGCGTCATCGCCCTGTTCCCTACCGAAGAGCGCAGCCGCGCCCGCGCCAAACGATGATGCTGGCCTTCGGCGACCGCCAGTCTGCAGACCTCGAAGCGATGATCCGCTTTATGTGGCTGGATGACGCGCTGGTGCAGCGCCCGTGGCGGCTGGAGTATCTGTACCTCGACGTGGGCTTCACCCACTACCGGCTGTTTCATCGGGGGCATGTGGTGGGCATCCGCGATGTGACCTCGGCGGAACTGCTGCCGCAGATCCAACGCGGGATGGCGGCGCTGCTGGCGCAGTTGGGGGTGCATGCCCACATCGCGCAGATCATCACCTGCGGGGCGCGGACGCCGCTCGACGCCAAGAAGCACCGGCTGCCGACGCTCTTCCTGCTGCGCGGTGAGGCGCGTAAG